>DASWCX010000352.1:0-3728 GCA_036395815.1 Actinomycetota bacterium
CGGGACCGTGGGACTCCCCTGCCGTCAGGAGGCGCAACATCAAGGCACCGCCCCCTTCCAGGTGAGCGTGGCTGGCCCCGCCGCCCCGCGACCCGGCTCGTCCAGAACTCCACAGGCCGCCTGGCGCATGATTTCGACCGGAGCCGGCAGACCGGTCCAGATCGCGAACGAGGCGGCGCCCTGCTCGACGAGCATCTCAATGCCCTCCACCACCCGGCAACCAGCTGCCTCGGCCCGGGCCAGCAGGACCGTCCGCCGGGGACGGTACACCAGATCGAACACGGTCAGGCCAGGCCGAAGCTCCACTTCCCCTGGCAGCGGGCAGGCCCGAGTATCGGGTTCGCTGCCAACAGGGGTCGCGTTGACCAGCAGGTCGGTGTCCTCCACCCTCCGGGCCAGTTGCCGGGCGTCCATGGGGAGGAACCCTACCCCCTTAAGGTGGCTGGCTAGGCGAGCCCCGGCCACCACGTTCCTCCCAGCCACCACGACCGAGGCCCCTGCTTTCCGCAAGGCCCCCGCCACCGCCCGGGCTGCCCCCCCGGTCCCGAGGATCAGAGCCCTGCGCGGAGTCCCCGCTCCGGCCCGCCTGAGGGCTGCCAGAAATCCGGCACCGTCCGTGGAGAACCCCTCGGCCCCCTCCTTCCGAAACGTCACCGTGTTCACTGAACCCGCCTCGGCGGCCTCCGGCGAGACTATGTCCAGCAGTGGGAGGATGGCCTCCTTGAGCGGCCTCGTGACGTTGAGTCCCACGAAAGCCTCTCTCAGGAAAGGGAAAGCCTCGATGAGGTCTCCCTGGGTCACCCTGGCAGCCACGTAGGCCAGGGACAGGCCGAGCGCCTCGAAGGCCGCCCCGTGCATGGCCGGCGAAGGACTCTTGTCCACGGGGTCCCCGATCAGAGCGATCTTCTGCGTCACCGAAGCCCCTCCAGCGCTTCGAGGAACCCAGGGAACGAGTCGCCAACGAAGCCCATACCCTCCACCTCCACCGGTCCGGAGGCCACCAGCCCGGCCACGGCGAAGGTCATAGCTAGGCGATGGTCCGCCAGTGCATGGCACCGCCCGCCAAGGAGCCGCGTCGGCCCCCGGACCACGAACCCGTCCTCGGTCTCCTGGGCGTCCGCGCCCAAGGCCCGAAGGCCAGCCACTAGGCCGGCGACCCGATCGCTCTCCTTCACTCTCAGCTCGGAAGCCCCCCGCACCTCCGTGACGCCCTCCGCCTGTGTGGCCACCAGCGCCAGGAGGGGTAACTCGTCGATGAGCGATGGGACCTCCACGCGGTCGACCTCCAGGCCCCGAAGGGGACCATGGCGGACACGCACGTCGCCGCGGGGCTCCGGACCACCCGACGAGGGCGTCACCTCAACCCATGCCCCCATCCGCTCGAGGGCGCGAAGGAAGCCCGTCCTGGTGGGGTTGAGCCCCACTGCCCGGAGCGCCAGGTCGGACCCCGCCACCAGCGCGGCCGCCGCCATCAGGGGTGCGGCCGAGGAGGGGTCCCCCGGCACGATCACTTCGAAGGGCTCCGGGTCGGCGGGCCGGACGGTCGTCAGGATCTCTCCCCCGGCCTGGCGCAGGCGAATACGCACCCCCACCCGGGCTAGGAGCCGTTCGGTGTGGTCTCTAGTGGGCACGGCCTCGACCACGGTCGTGGCCCCGGAGGCCCGGAGGCCCGCCAGCAGGACCGCCGACTTGACCTGGGCGCTGGCTACTGGGAGGCGATACTCGATCCCGGTAAGGGTCCCGCCCTCGATTGACATCGGGGGCCTCCCTCCTGCGGCCAGGTCCACTCGGGCCCCCATGCTCTGGAGTGGCTCGGCTACGCGATCCATCGGCCGATGCAGGAGTTGCTGGTCCCCGGTCAGGACCGAGCGGAAGGCCGCGGTAGCCAGCAGCCCCGCGACTAGCCGCATGGTGGTCCCCGAGCGCCGGCAGTCGAGCGGTGCATCGGGCGGAAGGAGCGCCCCCTGTCCCAGGATCACAACCTCGTCGCCCTTGGTCGTGATCTTCACACCCAGGGCGGTCAGCACATCGAGGGTGGCTCGGCAGTCCCCGGCAGTCGAAAAGCCGCGGATGCGGCTGGTTCCATCGGCCATAGCGGCAATCAGGGCCGCCCGGTGCGAGATCGACTTGTCCCCAGGGACCCGGCATTCCCCCACGAGGGGACCGTCCGCCGGATGGATCTGGGCCAGCGGTAGGGTTCCCATGCGCCGCGGGTCGACGCTCACGCCGCCCTCCGGAGCCCTCCCGCTCGCCCGTCGGCCGCCCCAGGCAAGGTCCCGGCCTCTTCAACTCGAAGGATGGTCACTCGCCCGATCTTGGTCACGACACCCCCCGACCGACCGCACCGGCGACTCGTCGGACCTCCTCCATGAGGAGCGCGAATGCCGACGGCGTGAGGGCCTGGGCCCCGTCGGAGAGCGCCTGGGAGGGGTTTGGGTGCACCTCCACCAGGAGCCCATCGGCGCCCGCGGCCACACCCGCCCGCGCCACCGGGGCCACCAGCTCGGCCCGTCCCGTCCCATGGCTCGGGTCAACCACCACGGGGAGCGACGACATCTGTTTCAGCGCCGGAACGGCGTTGATGTCCAGGGTGAACCGGGTCGAGGTCTCGTAGGTCCGAATGCCTCGCTCGCACAGCGCCACCTGCTCGTTCCCCTCCACGAGGACGTACTCGGCGGCCAGCAAAAGCTCCTCCAGCGTGGCCCCCCAGGCGCGCTTCAAGAGCACCGGCTTGCCGGCGTTCCCCACCGCTCGGAGCAGCCTGAAGTTGGCCATGTTGCGGGTCCCGATCTGCAGGATCTCGGCGTGCTCGGCCACCTGGGGCACGTCCTCCGGTGTGAGCACCTCGGTGATCACGGCCATCCCCAGCTCGTCGGCCACCTCCCTGAGCATCAGCAAACCCTTCTCGCCGAGCCCCTGGAAGCTATATGGCGACGTCCTGGGCTTGAATACGCCGGCCCGCAGGACCTTCACGCCGGCGGCGTGCACCGCCTCGGCGGTCTCCTGGAGCTGCTCCCGGCTCTCCACCGCGCAGGGACCCGCCATCATCACGACGTCACTCCCCCCCAGCCGGACCTCGCCACGCAGCTCGAGCACCCGGTCTTTGGGGTGGAAGTCCCGGCTTGCCAACCTGAAGCGGTGGGGGACGGGCACCACCCGCTCCACCCCCTCGAAGGCCTCGAACGTCCGGGGATCGACGAATCGCTCGTCCCCGATCACGCTGATGATGGTCTGATCGGTACCCCTCGAGATGTGAGCCCTTAAGCCGAGCGACTCCACCCGTTCGACCACGGTGCCGAGGTGCT
The DNA here is from genome assembly GCA_036395815.1 of Actinomycetota bacterium. Taxonomy (GTDB): domain Bacteria; phylum Actinomycetota; class UBA4738; order UBA4738; family UBA4738; genus DASWCX01. The sequence continues at coordinate 3,306 of DASWCX010000352.1, forward strand.
CCTCCGTCGCCTTGGCCCGCATCACGATGACCACGTCGTCCTCCCCTGCATCATGGTCCCATCTGGAGATCCGGGCGGAGAACCGCCGCCCCCTTGAGGTACGCATGCCGGACGTCCGCTTGGACCCGAGGCGTGTTCCAGAGCAGCAGGACCCGAAGGCATCTGGGAACACTCGCGTCGCCCCCGTGCTCCCGGACAGCGAGCAACGGCACCCGGTCCCACCCGTGCATCCTGGCCGCGGCAGGCGGATTGGAGCCCACCAGGTCATCCGGGACCGTGAAGATCACAGCGGCGATGTCCTCCACCCGGCACCCGTTCATCGCCACCAGGGCTTCCAGCAGCTCCACAGTAGCGTCTCGAACCGCGTCGGACCCCTCGCCGTTCACGGTGATGGCCCCACGAAGCCCCCGGCAAGCCATCCCG
>DASWCX010000353.1:0-14347 GCA_036395815.1 Actinomycetota bacterium
GCGTTCGACGTCCTCGTGTCCCGCCACCAGCGGCGGGTCTACAACCTGGCCTACCGGATGCTGGGGAGGGTGGAGGACGCGCGCGACGCCGCCCAGGAGGCGTTCCTGGCCTGTTACCGGCACCTCGGGACGTTCCGGGGTGACTCCGCGTTCGGCACGTGGCTCCACCGGATCACGGTCAACGCCTGCTACGACTCGCTCCGAAGGCGCCCCCCGGACCCCTCGCCTCTGTCGGACGTGGTGGAGCCCGCTGCGGCCCGAGACCACGCGGACCAGGCCGTGGCCGCCGTCGACGTCCAGCGGGCGCTGCTCAAGGTCCCGGTGGAGTTCCGGGGAGCCCTGGTGCTCCATGACATCCAGGGCCTCCCCTACGAGGAGGTGGCGGAGGCGCTGGGCGTGCCCATCGGAACCGTGAGGTCCCGGCTGCACCGGGGGCGGCTGGCCATGGCCAGGGCCCTGGCCGGGGAACCGGCGCCCGCCTCCGCCGCGTCGAAGGGCGCGACACCCGAACAAGGTACCGATGATCGAGACGACCCGAACCACCCGAGCGCGACGGTGAGGAGCCCATGAACCATCCGGAAGAGCTGCTGGCGGCGTTCGTGGACGGGACCGCCACGCTCCAGGAGCGAGCCACGGTCGAGGCCCACGTGACGTTCTGCTCCGACTGCCGACACGAGATCGAGTTGGCGCGCTCGGCCCGGGCCGCCCTGCAGGGGCTGCCGGACCTCGAGCCACCCACGATCGACCTAGGGTCGCTCGCCGCTGGGAGGTCGGCGACTTCGGCCGCCGCCACCGCCGCGCTCCCCATCGGCGTCACCGCCGAGCCGCCGGGGCAGCCGGCCGAGCCGGTCGGGGTGGGGCCCGGGGGGCGCGAGCCGGCCCGAGGGCCCGCGCGGGCTGGCCATCGCAGGACGCCGGCCCGGTGGCAGGTTCGGGTGGCACAGGGAGCGCTGGCCGCCGCTGCCATCGCCGTGGCCGTGGGTGTGTTCGCCAATCTCGGGGGCAACTCCAAGCTGACCTCCAGCGCGCCGTCGCCGGCGGCGGGCGGGGTCAGGGGCGCCATCCAGGCGCCTGCGGCAGCCCCGACCCACCCGACCCAGGCCTACACGGCGAAGAGCTTCGCCGCCCTCGCGGCCGACCTGGTCCGAGATGTCAGGGGGACCCGGCCCAAGGACCGCACGTTCGGCGCGGCGCTCTCGGCGGCGCCCAGTCCCACCCCCGGGCTGCCGTTCGTGGAACAGGCGCTATCGTGCCTCCAGCAGGGGACCGGGCTGGTCGACGGAAACTATCTGTACTACGTCCAGGGCGCCACCTACGAGGGCACCCCCGTCTACCTCGGGGCCTTCCTCTCCGGGCCGGGCACAAGCGGCGAATCGCTGGTCGTCACCGCCGTGAGCGTCGACGGCTGCCGCGCCCTCCAGATCATCCACGAGGCCGTGTAGCCGGAGCCCGCGGGGCGATGGGCTCCCCGTCCCGAAGGACCGGGAAGCCCACGCGGGGGCCCGACGTTGCTATGGGAAGATGACGAACGTGGAAGAACGCAACGTGGTGGTCCTGGGCTCCGGGCCCGCCGGGCTCACCGCGGCCCTGTACGCGGCCCGGGCCAACCTCCACCCGATGGTCCTGAAGGGGATCGACGCGGGGGGCCAGCTCATGCTCACCACCGAGGTCGAGAACTACCCGGGCTTCCCAGACGCCGTCCTGGGACCCGAGCTCATGGAACGCATGGAGAAGCAGGCCGGGAGATTCGAGGCCGAGCTTCTGCACCAGGAGGCCAGCCGGGTCGACCTGTCCACCCGCCCTTTCGGGGTCTGGTCCGGCGATCAGGAGTGGCGGGCCCGGTCGCTCATCGTGGCCACCGGGGCTTCGGCCAAGATGCTCGGGATCGAGTCCGAGCGCCGGCTCCTCGGCCACGGCGTCTCCACGTGCGCAACGTGCGACGGCTTCTTCTTCCGGGGCCAGGAGTTGCTGGTCGTGGGAGGCGGCGACTCGGCGGTCGAGGAGGCCCTGTTCCTGACCCGGTTCGCCACGAAGGTCACGCTGGTGCATCGGCGGGGCTCGCTCAGGGCCTCGAAGATCATGCAGGATCGCGCCTTCGCCCACGAGAAGATCGAGGTCGTGTGGGACTCGGTGATCGAAGAGGTGCTGGGCGACGGACAGGTCTCCGGGGCGCGGTTACGCAACGTGAAGACCGGCGAGACCAGCGAAAGGCCGGTGGGTGGCGTCTTCGTCGCCATCGGCCACTCCCCCAACACGAAGCTGTTCGAGGGCCAGCTCGAGATGGACCAGGGATACATCGTGGTCCAGGAGCCCACCACCAGGACCAGCGTGGAGGGCGTGTTCGCCGCGGGCGACGTGGTCGACTTCGTCTACCGGCAGGCCATCACCGCGGCCGGCATGGGATGCCAGGCCGCCATCGACGCCGAACGCTTCCTCGAGGCCGAGGGGCACTGACCGGGGCGCTCGATGGCAGCTCGGGTCAATCGACGGCGGCGCCTCGCGGTGGGAGGCGCGATCCTCGTGGCGGCGCTGGTTCCGTCCCGAGCCCCGAGCGCCTCCTCGGCGACCCTCTCGGCCTCCCACAGGGCTCCGCTCGTGGCCGCCCCCTCGTATTTCCGTCCGTTCATCGTGGGCGGGAAGACCTTTCCGCTGGCCAGGTCGAACTATCTGTCGCTCATCGAGATCAACAACAACTGGCACGCGCTGCGACTCCGACTGGTGAACGGCAAGTGGCTCCCGATCGGCGTTCATGAGGGCATCGACATCTCCGGGGAGCGGGGGACCCCGATCCTGTGCATGGAGCCGGGGGTGGTGGAGAACGTGGGGTGGACGTTCTACTCGGGGACCCGCGTGGGGATCCGGGGCGTCGACGGCAGGTATTACTTCTACGCGCATCTGGCGGCCGTCGCCCCCGGCGTCACGCTCGGCGCGCCGGTGGTGACCGGCCAGATGCTCGGCCGGCTGGGAAACACCGGGTACGGGCCTCCCGGGGAGCGCGACCAGTTCCCACCCCACCTCCATTTCGGCATCCAGCTGGGGAGCCAGTGGGTCGACCCCTACGGGAGCCTCGTCTCTCTGTACGACGCAGCGGTGAAAGCGGACACCCGCTCCCAGGCCTCGCTCGACTCGCTGGCCGCGGCGGGCAAGCGCTCCTCCTGGGAGCGGGAAGCGTCGAAGCTGTTCACGACGTTCGGCGGATAGCCGCATCCCTACCGAACCGGTGCCGGCCGGCGGGCCGGTAGGGGCCGGGTTTCGCCCGGACGGCCCTGGGAAACGAGGAATATGGACATCGCGGCCCGTGTTGGATGTACGGTTACAGCGGTGCGGGCCGGACAGGCCCGAGCAGTGGCGCGGCTGGTGAACGATGGGAGGAACGACACATGGCTGAGAACGTCATCGAGGTTTCGGACCAGGACTTCGAAGGCAAGGTCCTGCACTCCGAGCGGCCGGTCCTGGTGGACTTCTGGGCCGAATGGTGCGTTCCCTGCCACATGGTCTCTCCGGTCGTCGAGGACATCGCCCGCGACTTCGCCGACAGCATGACCGCGGCCAAGATGAACGTGGACGACAACCCGCAGACGGCCCGACGGTTCGGCGTGATGAGCATCCCGACCCTGATCGTCTTCAAGGACGGCGAGGAGAAGGCCCGGGTCATCGGGGCCCGTGGCAAGGACGCCATCCTCCGGGAGATCGAGGCGCACATCGCGGCCTGACCGGCCGTCCGGCAGGTACCCAGCCCTTCCCCCGGCGAGCGCTCCCGCCTTGGCGTCAGAATGAGAGCGATGACCACCATCCGCCCAGGGGCCCGTGGAGACGACGTACGCGACGTGCAGACGCGCCTCGCCGCCCTCGGATATCCCATCGACCCAGAAGAGCACGGCGTCTACGGCAACGCCACGGAGGGCGCGGTCCGCGAGTTCCAACAGCGGCGCCAACTGTTGGTGGACGGGCTGGTCGGCGAGGACACGTGGCAGGAGCTGGTCGAAGCGGGCCGAACCCTCGGCGACCGGGTCCTCTACCTTCGGTATCCCTTCTACCGAGGCGACGACGTTCGGGCGCTCCAGGCCCGGCTGAACCTGCTCGGCTTCGACTCGGGACGGGAGGACGGGATCTTCGGCGAGCGAGCCGACCTCGCCGTTCGAGACTTCCAACGGAACGTGGGCCTGGTGCCGGACGGGATCGTGGGACCGGTCACGCTCGACGCCCTGCTGCGGCTGCGGCCCGTCGGTCCGGGGCCGGGACGGGCCATGGTCCGGGAGGCCGAGGTCATGAGCCGGATGTCGGCCACGCTGGACGGCTCGCGGATCGCCGTCGACGCCGGCCACGGACCGGGCGATCCGGGCGGCGTCGGACCGACCGGCTTGTCGGAAGCTGACGCCACGCCGATGATGGCCGCGGCGCTGGTGGAGGAGCTGTCGCGAAGGGGGGCCGAGCCGTTCCTGGTTCGGGCCGAGGCCGCCGGGTCGTCCGCCGCCGAGCGGGCCCGAGCGGCGAACGATCGCGGCGCCGAGATCCTGGTGTCCCTCCATCTCAACTCCCACGACGACGCCAAGGCGGAAGGAGCTTCGTGCTTCTACTACGGGCGGGAGCGATACGTCTCTCGGCCCGGGCAGCGCCTGGCCGAGCTCATCCAAGAGGAGCTCACCTCTCGCCTGGGCCTCAAGGACGGGCGGGCGCACCCCAAGTCGCTTCCGCTCCTTCGGGAGACCCACATGCCGGCCGTGCACGTGGAGCCGTGCTACATCACCAACCCCGGCGAGGAGGCACTCATCCGGCAGGACTCGTTCCGGCGCGAGGTCGCCCGGGCCCTCGCCGACGCCATCGAACGGTTCTTCAGCCCGGCCGGGTCGTCAGCGCCGGCCGGCGACGCCTCCGAAACGGCCGGCGCGATCTCTGGCTCCGGCCCCGCGCCCGGCGAGCAGTTCGAGCACCGCCCCCAGAACGACACCGAGCACGACCGCGCGAGCAGCGCGTAGGGCCTCTCGCCGCCGGTCGCGCATCGATCAGTCCGGAGCCAGTCCCGGCCCCGATCCCACGATCTCGGACACGATGCGGTCCAGATCCTCCTTCGAACCGAACTCGACCATGATCTTGCCCTTGCGCTTGCCCATCGTGACGCGGACCCGCGCCGCCAGCTGTTCGGACAGGATCTCCTCCACCTCCGCCAGCGCCGGATCCGGGCCCGCCGAACCGCGGGGAGCCGCCCTCTGCGGGCCCTCCGCGAAGCCGCGAACCAGGTCCTCGACCTGCCGGACCGACAACCCCTCGGCGGCCACCCGCAGGGCCAGGGCCGAACGGGCCTCGTCGTCGGGGAGTCCGAGCAGGGCCCGGGCGTGTCCCGCCTGGATCCTGCCCTCGGCCAGGAGCCGCTGGACGTCCGGAGGGAGTGACAGGAGCCGGATGGTGTTCGCCACGTGGGCCCGCGAGTACCCGAGCCGCTCGGCCACCGTCTCCTGGGTCACGCCGAGGTCCTCGAGCAGCTCCTGGAACGCCGCCGCCAGCTCCAACGGAGCGAGATCGTCCCGGTGCAGGTTCTCGATGAGCGCCTCTCGCAGGGACTCGGTGTCATCGCCCTCCCGCAGCACGGCCGGGACCGTGGACAGGCCGGCGAGGCGAGCAGCTCGCAACCGGCGCTCCCCCGCGACCAGCTCGTAGCCGCCGTCCCTGGCCCGCACGACGATCGGTTGGAGGACACCCACCTCCCGGATCGAGCGGGCCAGCGCGGCCAGCGATTCCCCCGGGAACTCCCTCCTCGGCTGGCGCGGGTTGGGGGAGACCGCGGCCACCGGCACCTCCAAGAGACCGCTTCCAGACCCGGCCGCCCCCGGCAGCAACGAGGACAGCCCCCGTCCCAAGCCGCCTCGCTTCACGATGCGTCTCCCTCCCCCCCACGGGCCGCCTCGAGCGCCCTGGTCCCGTTGCCGGCCGGACGCTCGAGCACCTCGCGGGCCAGCCTTCGATACGAGGCTGCCCCGGGCGACGTCGGATCGTACAGTGTGATCGGCTTGCCGAACCCCGGGGCCTCGGCCAGTCGAACCGATCGAGGTATGACAGTCTCATACACCACCGGGCCGAAATACTCCCTGACCTCGGCCACCACCTGGTCGGCCAGCCGGGTCCGCGGGTCGAACATCGTCAGGACGATCCCCGTCAGAGACAGGTGGGGATTCACGCTCTGCTGGACCAGCCGGATGTTCTCCAGGAGCTGCCCCAGCCCCTCGAGGGCGTAGTATTCGCACTGGATCGGGACCAGCAGCTCATCCGCCGCCGTCATGGCGTTCACGGTGAGCAGGCCCAGCGAAGGTGGGCAGTCCAGCAGGATGAAGTCGAACGCTCCGCGCACTCCTTCCAGCGCCTTGGACAGTCGGGTCTCACGAGCGAACTGGCTGACCAGCTCGATCTCGGCGCCGGCCAGGTCGATGGTCGAGGGCACGGCCCACAGTCCGGGGACCTCCGTCTCGACCATGGCTTCGGCCAGCGGGACCTGCGCGGCCAGCACCTGATACGTGGAACGGGAGCGCCGAGCGGGGTCGATCCCGAGTCCCGTGGAGGCGTTCCCCTGGGGATCGACGTCGATCACCAGCACCCGGTGGCCCTTCTCCGCCAGCGAAGCCCCGAGGTTCACGGCCGTGGTGGTCTTGCCCACCCCGCCTTTCTGGTTCGCGATGGCGATGACCCGGGTCGGGCCGCCATCCCGCCCTCGCTCCCTCCCCTCGTACGAGCCATGCCGTTGAGGCTCCGGCGGAGGGACGAAGAAGGTGGTCGGCCGGTCTGAAGGTTCCAGTTGATCCATCTATCCCTGGTCGTGGTCGGCGACCGGCGTGCGAGTGCCGTTCGTCTGGCTCGCGGCCATCATAACCACCGGTCCCTCCCAGGCAAGCCGCGCGGGGACGCACACGCGGGCGTCGGCTCCTTCCCTGGCCGCCGCTGCGGCCTGCTCGGCTCCCCACGTTCGCCCGGCGAAGTAGAGCACCCGCCCGGACACGGTGAGCAGGGGCTCAGCCATCCGCCAGGCCTCCCCCGGCGCGGCCACGGCCCGGATCAGAACGACGTCTGCTCGGCCACGGACGGAATCCGCCGCCCCGACGTGGACCCTCGCGTTCGACAGATCGAGTCGCTCGACCACGAGCTCCAGGAAGGCCGCCCGGCGAGCCTTCGGCTCGATGAGCAGGACCTGCGAGTCCCGGCGGGCGATGGCCACCGGTACCCCGGGCAGGCCGGCACCGGATCCGAGATCGAACACTTGGAGCCCCGCTCCCGCCAGACAGGTCACCGCTCGGAGGGAATCCAGGATGTGTCGTTCCCACATCCGATCGAGGTCTCTTGTGGAGAGCAGGCCCAGCCTCGGGGCGTGGGCACGAAGCAGCGCTTCGTACGAGCGGAGCCGCGGCTCCAGCTCCGCATCGGGCAAGTCACGACCGAAAGGCTCGAGTTTCACGTGAAACTCTCGGTTTTGCCCCTGCCGCCTAGGCCCGCCGCCTCACCACGACCCGGCGATTCGGTTCCTCACCATCGCTGGCGGTCTCCAGACCCCCCACGTCGGCCACGGCATCGTGCACGATCTTGCGCTCGAACGCGGACATCGGCTCGAGGGCTTCCGGCCGGCCGGTCTTGAGGACCCGCCGGGCGACGTCGCGGGCTCGCCTGGTGATCTGGGACCGGCGCCGCTTGCGGTAATCCTCCACATCGACCACAACACGGCACCTCGCCTCCACCTGGCGCTGGACCACCGATCGCACCAGCTCCTGGAGGGCATCGAGGGTGTGGCCGTGCCGCCCGATGAGGATCCCCATCCCCTCGGATCCCTCGGCCCCCCACACGTCGACGTACATCGTCCCGTCAACCAGCGCGGGATCCACGTCCGCGTCCAGGCCCATCGCGTCAAGGAGCCCCTCCAGGAAGTCGGCGGCCAGATCGGCCTGCTCGTCGAGGTCGGGCTCGGCCTCCTCGTCGTCGCGCGCCGCCGCGACGGGGCGGACCCGGACCACGGCCTGGGCAGCGTTGATCCCGAGGAAGCCCGTTCGGGGCTCCTGCACGATCTCGATCTCGGCTTCCTGCTCGCTCAGGCCCAGCTCGGCCAGCGCGGCCTCGATCGCCTCCTCAACGCTTGCGGCGCTTTTTTCGATTTCCTGCATTCCGGCCTCCACCGCCCCGGCCGCCCTGGCTCCCCGACGATGATCCGGAGGCGGGCTTGGCTTTCGGCGTTCCCTGTCCCCCCTGGGGCTGCCTCCGGTTTCCCGCTCTGGGGACCTTCGATCCCGCCTTCGGCGCCCCGCCTGCCGACTTCCCGGGCTCGGTGATCTTCCCCCGGAGCTCTCGGCGAGCCCCGTCGCCGCGAACCGTTCCCGGCCGTTCGTCCTTCGGCGCCAGCGGAGCCCCTTGCCGAACCAGCATGAAGTACTGCTGCCCGATCTGGACCACGTTCGCCGTGGTCCAGTAGATCACCAGGCCGGCCGGGAAGATGAATCCCCACACGCCGAACAGGAGAGGCATGATCCGGGTGATGGCCTGTTGCTGTTGTCCCGCGGCGGGAGAGGCTCGCTGCATCTGCCGCTGTTGGAAGTACGTGGTGGCGATCATGAGCCCGGCGAACACGAAATAGGGAATCCGGACAGGGATGCCTCGTCCGCACTTCAGGATGTTGGACGGCTTGCCATCCTCGTCGATGAACGGGGCCTTTTGCCCCGCTTTGAGCGTTATGGTCACATCTCTGCCGGCCTGCTGGGCCGAACACTGGAGGTTCGACCCGAAGAGGCTGGTGTGCTGGTGCTGGATGGCCGAGTACAGGGCGCTGGTCTGCGGGATGTGGCTCAGCCCGCTCGGCACCCGCAGCACGGCGAACAGCGCGATGAGGACCGGGAACTGCGCCAGCAACGGGAAACAACCTGATAGCGGGTTGTACCCGTGCTCCTTGTACAGGTTCATCATCGCTTCGTTCAGCTTCTGACGGTCCCCCTTGTACTTGCGCTGCAGCTCCTTGAGCTTCGGCTGGATGACCTGCATGGCCTGCATCGACCGGATCTGCTTCACGGCCAGCGGCAGCAGCACGACCCTCACCGCCAGGGTCAGCACGATGATGGCCACCCCATAGTTGGGGATCAGCCGGTAGATGAACGCGATCACCTGACCGACGGCGTCCAGCAACGTCTGGAACGGGGGAGACAGCGGGTTGGAGCCCACCAGCGGGACCCAGTGCAGCAGCATCAGGCCGCGTTCTCTCTGTGTATGGTGTCGTCATACGCTGCCGAGGACCGCCACCGACCCGGCTTGGGCGGATAGTCCACACCGCCGACCGTCAGGGGGCTGCACCGCACCACCCGCCAGATGCTCAGGGCCGTCCCGCGAAGGGCTCCGAGCTCGCCGATGGCCTGCTCGGCGTACGCGGAGCAGCTCGGATGGAACCGGCACCCACCCCCGATCGCCTTGCCGAGCGTGAGTCGATACCCCCGCACCAGGAGCAACAGGGCCTGCCGGGCGGGCCAGCCGGACGCCCAGGCCACGGCGGAGAGCCGGAGGCCGGATCCCCCGGCGGTCAAGGCGCGGTCATCCCGGCACCGGCGAGCACTCCTCGCATGTCCGAAAGCACCTCCGGGAACGTGGACCTCCGGATGTCCGGCCGGGCCACGAAGACGACGTCGAAACCTCCTGCGGTCGGTAGCGAAAGGGCCCGCCACGCCTCCTTCATGTGCCGTCGCGCCCGGTTGCGCACCACGGCGCCTCCGACGCGCCGACCCGAGACGAAGCCCGCGCGGACCTGCCCTTCACGTGGTAGGACGTACAGTACCATCCGCCTTCCCGGCACTCGCCGCCCCTGCCGGATCACCCGACGGACGTCGGCGCCGCGTCGGAGCCTCGAGTCCGAGCCGGGCGCCCGCGGTCCGATGGCGACCATTCGACGCTCCGGCCTTCCCCTCCGGGAGGGGGCTATGCGGAGACCCGTTCGCGACCCTTGGCGCGCCGGCGGGCCAGGATCCGGCGCCCCGCCCGGGTCCGCATCCGGATGCGGAACCCGTGGGTCTTCTTCCGCCTTCGATTGTTCGGCTGGTACGTGCGCTTCACTCGGTCCTCGGATCGACTCTGGAGGCTGGGCGCCCTGTCGGAACGCCCGCCGAGTATACCGACCGGTGGCCCCGATCATCCCGGGGAGGGGAGGACGCAGGCGAGGCTTCGGAGTCGGGAGCCGAGGGCTCGGCTGTGGAAAAAGGTCGTCAATACCCCCCGTACGGGGTGCCCACCTCCGTCGACCCGAGGCTATAATCCCGCGCGCTTCCCACCGAGGTTCCTCGGTCCCGATCCTTCCCCCGGGCAGGCCCGTGAAGTTTCCACAACTGTGGAAAGTGATTGTGGACAAATGTCTTTTCCCTTGTCAGAGCGTGGTTCCGGATCGGGGTCGGCCGTAGATTCGCCAGAGCAGCGAGCATGTGCGGCGGTCCTCGAGCGGGCCCGCCGAGATTTGCCCGAGGCGGCCTTCGAGATGTGGTTCGCGGGACTGGCCCCCGGCAAGGTCAGGGGCGACGTCGTGGAGCTCCTCACCCCCAGTCCCTACGTGCGGACGTGGCTATCCGGCCATTACATGGACCTCATCGCCGCATCGGTGGCCACGGCGCTCGGGCCCGAAGCCCGGGTGCGACTCCGCGCCGCGCCCTCCGCTCAGCCCGCCTCCGGCGGGAGCGACGCCTCGCCCGGTGACCCCGACAGGAAGTCCCCACACGACCAGCTCACTCTGGACCGAGTCTTGGACGGCTCCTCGAGCCTGCCGGACCGGTACACCTTTGAGAGCTTCGTGCCCGGTCCGAGCAACAAGTTCGCCCACGCCGCCGCCCTGGCGGTGGCGGAGGCGCCCCCATCCACCGCCTACAACCCACTGTTCGTCTACGGCGAATCGGGGCTGGGCAAGACGCACCTGCTGGTCGCGATCGCCCACCACATGGCCACCCTCGCCCCTCGAACCCGGATCCGGTACGTGACCTCCGAGAGCTTCGTCACCGAGTTCATCAAGTCGGTCCGGGAGCGACGCGGCTACCAGTTCCAGCGCCAGTACCGCGACGTAGACGTCCTGCTCCTCGACGACGTGCAGTTCCTGGCCCGGGCCGAGGAGACCCAGACCGAGTTCTTCCACACCTTCAACCACCTCCATCAGCACGAGCGCCAGATCGTGATCGCAAGCGACCGGCCTCCGCAGGAGCTCGGCGGGATCGAGGAGCGGCTGCGCAGCCGGTTCCGCTCGGGGCTGGTGGTGGACATCCAGCCACCCGACCTGGAGACACGCATCGCGATCCTGCAGCTGAAGGCGTTCCGGGACCGCGTGGAGGTCCCGGATGAGGTCCTGCACTTCATCGCGTCGCAGTTCGACACCAACATCCGGGAGCTGGAGGGAGCGCTCCTTCGGGTACACGCCTTCGCCTCCATCACCCGCCAGCGGATCGACCTGCCCCTCGCCGAGCACGCCCTGGCCGATCTGATCCCCGACTCCAGCCAGCAGATCACTCCGAGCATCATCCTCGACGAGACGGCGGCCTACTTCGGCCTGGGGCGCGAGGACCTCGTGTCGAAGTCGCGGTCCAGGCCCCTCACGACGGCCCGCCACATGGCCATGTACCTGCTCCGCGAGCTGACCGGCTTGTCCCTGATCAAGATCGGCGAACAGTTCGAACGGGACCACACCACCGCCCTCCACGGGATCAAGAAGATCGAGAGCCTCATGGCTGCCAGGGGCAGCGTGTTCCGGCAGTTCGAGGAGCTCACCAAGAGGATCAAGGCCAAGAGCCGTGGGATCTGAGCCCGGTGGGGAAAGCCTGGGGACCCGCTTCGTGAGGCCGGTGGGGAAACCAAGTGCAGACCTCGTGGCGAACTGCCGGCCCATGGCCCGGCGGCCGCGGAGACGGGTGGCCTCTCCCCTGCCCACCCGATGTCAGACCCCCCGTGTACGCTGCGGATGGAGAGGGTTTTCCCCGGCCCTCACACCCCCTACTACTGCTGGTTTGAAAGGACAACCTCAACAGAAGAACCGGAGGTGGGATCGGTGAGATTCAAGTGCGACCGGGACGACCTGTCCAACGCCCTGCAGACCGTTCAGCGCGCGGTCTCGTCCCGCCCCGGGATCCCGGCCCTGACCGGAGTGCTTCTCTCCGCATCCGGCGGTGACCTCACGCTGACCACGACCGATCTCGAGGTCTCGGCCAGGCTCATGGTCTCCGTGCAGGTCCAGGAGGAGGGGGTGGCCCTGGTGCCGGCCCGGCTCCTCGCCGACATGGTGAAGAGCTTCGAGCAGGCCCCGGTGGAGTTCCAGGCCGAGGGCGGTCAGGCCCGCATCGTGTGCAGCAACTACGAGGGGAACATCCGGTGCCTCCCGGCCGAGGACTTCCCGGCCCTCCAGGAGCCCGGCGGGATCCGGGTGAAGGTGAACGCCGGTGAGCTCGCCGAGGGTGTGGCCCAGGTGGCCAGGGCGGCCTCCCGCGACGAGGCTCGGCCGATCCTCACGGGGGTTCTGCTCGAGGTGAGCAGGGAGGGATTGACCATGGCGGCCACCGACTCGTACCGGCTGGCCATGCGGGAGCTGCGGGCGACGGCGGAGGGCGAGGCGAAGACGCTTGTTCCGGAGCGAGCGCTGTCGGAGGTGGGCCGGGCCGCCGCCGGGGAGGAGAAGGGCGACGCGGAGCTGTTGATCGACCAGGGCCAGGTGGCGTTCCGGGTCGGTGGCCTCACGCTCACGTCTCGGCTCATCGAGGGGGAGTTTCCAAACTACCGGCAGCTCCTGCCGGAGGGCTACGAGAACCGCCTGTCGGGATCACGCCAGCAGCTGCTGGATGCCGTGCGGCGGGTCGGGCTCCTGGCCCGGGAGAGCTCGCCGGTCAAGATGGAGTTCAACGCCCTGGGAGTTCGGCTGTCCTCCTCGTCCCCAGATCTGGGGGGGGCGGTCGAGGTGGTGGAGGCCAAGTACGAGGGCGAGGAGATCACGGCGGCGTTCAACCCGCAGTACCTGGCCGACGGGCTGAACGCCACGGTGGGAGAGCGGGTCCAGGTGGAGGTCCGCGACGGGCTGAAACCGGCGGTGGTGAAGGGCGACGAGGGGGGGTTCGTGTACCTGGTGATGCCGGTCCGGCTTCCCGCCCACGTCGGCTAGCCTTGAGCGGTCGTGCGTCTGGCGTGGATCGAGATCCGTGACTTCCGCAATCACCGGGAGACCGCCCTGGAGGTGGGGCCGGGGCTGACGGCGGTGGTGGGGCCGAACGCCCAGGGGAAGACGAACCTGCTGGAGGCCCTGTTCTACCTCTGCGCCCTGGAGTCGCCGAGGACCAGCACCGACCTTCCCCTGGTGCGGTCCGGAGCGGATTCGGCGTTCCTCCGCGGGGAGGTCGAGGCGGGGACCGGCCGGTTCCTGGTGGAGGTGGAGGTGCGCGGATCGGGGCAGAATCGGGTGCAGGTCAATCGGTCGCCGGTCAGACGCCGGCGGGATCTCCGCAAGCACGTGCGGGCGGTGTTCTCGACCCCCGAGGATCTGGACGTGGTGCAGGGTGACCCCGATCGGCGCCGTCGGTTCGTCGACGAGTCCATCCGGGGGCTGTGGCCGCTGAAGGAGGGGGCGATCAGCGCCTACGACCGCGTGCTGCGGCAGCGCAACCGGCTGCTCAAGGACTGGGAGGGCCCCGGCCAGGGGCAGGGGGAGCCCCCGCCCCCCGGGGGCCTCGAGGCCTGGGACGAGGAGCTGGTTCGGCAGGGAAGCGAGCTGACCCTGCTGCGCCATGGCGCCGTCGACGCGTTCGGGCCTCCTGCAGGGGAGGAGTTCCGGACGCTCTCCGCGGACCCGATGGTGATCCGGTACGAGCCGTCCGTGGACTGGAGCGGGTTGCCGGAGAGCTTCCGGGCCCGGCTCGAGGAGCGAAGGGCGGACGAGCTCGTCCGGCGGACCACCCTGGTTGGGCCGCATCGGGACGACCTTCGTCTGGTGGTGCAGGACCTGGTGGCCAGGGGGTTCGCATCCCACGGAGAGGCCTGGGGGGCGGCCCTGTGTCTTCGGCTCGGACTGGCCACGGCGGTCCGGGACGAGGTCGGCGAGGCGCCGGTCCTGCTCCTGGACGACCCCTTCTCCGCGCTGGATCCCGAGCGAAGGGACCGGGTGGGGGGGACGCTGTCCGGCCGGGGGCAGGTCGTGCTGGCCGTCCCGGACGACGCCCAGGTGCCTCCGGGAGCGTCGGTGTGGCGGGTGAAGGAGGGCGGTGTCGTCACCGAGTAGGCGCCGGGCCCCCCGGAGGCCACGCGAGGGCGAGAGCCGGGAGGGCGAGGACCTCGGCTCGATCCTCGACGGCATGCTGGTGCAGCGGCCGTGGTTGTCGGGGATGGCGCTCGG
>DASWCX010000354.1:0-3930 GCA_036395815.1 Actinomycetota bacterium
GCGGCGCACGAGGACGACCCCGAGCGGGCCGTTCGGGCCGCGCTGGCCATGCAGCGGCGGCTCCAGGCCCTGAACGAGGACGCCGGGCCCGGTGGCGAGCGCCTCGCCATGCGCATCGGGGTGAACACCGGCGAGGTGGTGACCGCCACCGGCGTCGACCGGGACGCCCTGGTGACCGGGGAGGCCGTGAACATCGCGGCCAGGTTCGAGGGGCTGGCTCCGCCGGGCGGCGTGGTCGTGGGCGACCGGACGTATCGGGACACCCAGCACGCGGTCCGGTACCGCCCGCTCGGTGAGGTGACGGTGAAGGGGATCGACCGGCCCCTTCGGGCCTGGGAGGCCGAAGGCGAGACGGCTCCGCCCGCGGGGAGGGCCGCGGCGCCCGGCCTCGCCCCCATGGTCGGGCGGGAGGACGAGCTCGACCTCCTGGGGCTGCTCCTGAACCGAACCGCCAGGGAGGGCCGGCCCAGCCTGGTCACGGTGGTCGGGCCGGCCGGGATCGGGAAGAGCCGCCTGTGCCGGGAGTTCCTCGATCGGGCCCAGGAAGGTCGCCCGCTCCGGGTGGTTCGCGGCCGGTGTCTGCCCTACGGGCAGGGCCTGACGTACTGGCCGCTGGCCGAGATCCTCAAGGCCGACGCGGGGATCATGGACAGCGACCCGGCGGAGTCCATCCGGGAGAAGGCCCGAGCACTGGTCGAGGGCAGGCTCCCGGAGGAGGGCGAGACCGGGCTGGCGCAGGTGCTGCTGTCCTCGATCGGTGTCGTCGTTGAGCCCGACCCGCTGGCCGGGGCCGAGCCCGCCGCGGCCCGCGAGCTCATCGGCCGGTCGTGGCGGCGCTACCTCGAATCCCTGGCCTCGGAGGGGCCGGTGGTGGCCCTGATCGACGACCTCCACTGGGCCGACGAGGGCCTGCTCGATCTGGTCGAGGCGCTGGCCGACCGGGGATCGGCTTCGCTGTTGCTCCTGTGCACGGCCCGGCCGGACCTGGTCGAACGCCGGCCGTCCTGGGGCGGCGGGCTGAGGAGCGCCGCCACCGTCTCGCTGTCGCCGCTCTCGGCCGACGAGGGCGAGCGCCTGGTGCGCCACCTCCTGGATGGGGCCCCGGCCCCCGAGGAGGCCGTGCGCGCGGTGCTCGACCGCGCCGAGGGCAACCCGTTCTTCGCCCAGGAGCTGCTCCGGATGGTGATCGAGACCGGGTCCCTGGTTCGCGGCGAGGCGGGCTGGACGCTGGCCCGTCCGCTGCCGGAGACGCTCCCCGACACGGTGCAGGGGGTGCTCGCCTCGCGCATCGATCTCCTCCCGGCCGCGGAGAAACGGGCGCTCCAGGACGCGGCGGTGGTCGGACGAACGTTCTGGCAGGGGGCGGTGGAGCGCCTCGGCGGGTCACCCGCCGAGTCGGCGCTCGACGCCCTGGTGGACAAGGGGCTGGTGTGGGAACGGGACGGCTCGGTGATCGCCGGCGAGCGCGAGTTCGCCTTCAACCACGTCCTCACCACCGACGTGGCGTACGCCGGGATCCCGAGGGCTCGGCGGGCCCAGGCCCATGCCGAGGCCATGGCCTGGATCGAGGAGCTCACAACGGGGCGGTCGGAGGAGTTCGCGGAGATCCTGGCCCACCACGCGGACGGCGCGGGCGACCGGGCCAGGACCGCCCGGTACGCGATGCTGGCCGGGCACCGCAACCGCCGGGTGTTCGCCGCGCTGGAGGCGATCGGGTGGTACGACCGGGCGGTCAGGGCGGCGGAAGACGCCGGGGGACCCGATACGGCCTCGCTGGTGGCCGAGGCGGCGCTGGCAGGAGGCGAGGCCCAGGAGCAGCTGGGGTCGTTCGACCGGGCCGAGGCGGACTATCGTCGGGCCCTCGAGGGGGCTCGGGCCGCGAACGAGGGTCTGCTGGAGGCCCGAGCCCTCGCGGCCCTCGCCCACGTCCACTGGCTTCAGGACCGGTTCGAGGCCGGCCGCGAGGTGCTCGACCTGGCGCTCGAGCGGGCCAGGGCCATCGGGGCGACCCAGCTCCTGGCCCAGCTCCTCTACACGGCCGGGACGCTCGCGTTCGGGCAGGGAAGGTACGAGGAGGCCCTGGGCCGGCACCGGGAGGCCCTGCGGGTGGCCGAGTCGAACCACGACCAGGCGGGCGAGGCCCTGGCTCGCCACGGCCTGTGCGAGACGCTGTACTTCCTGGGCCCGATCGACCGATCGCTGGAGGAGGGCCAGCGGGCCGACGAGCTGTTCCGGGCGCTGGCGCAGCGGCCCATGGTCCACCACAACCTCTACATGGTCGCGTGGGACCTGTGGTTGAAGGGCCGGCTGGCGGAGTCGGACGAACGGTTCGACGAGTCGGTGGCGGGGAACCGCGAGGTGGGCAACCGCCGGGACGAGGCGTTCGCCCTGGCGGGATCGCAGGTCAAGATGCACCTGGGAGATCTGGGAGGGGCCCTTCGATCCGGTCAGGCCGCCGTGGACATCGCCGCCGAGATCCAGACGCCCAGGGTGGCGCTGGCCGCCGGCAGCCTGCTGTTCGTGTGCCTGATGGAGGCGGGGGCGTTCGACCGGGCGAAGTCCGAGCTGGCCGGGTACCGGCAGATCGCCGAGGACATCGGAACGAACTTCAGCCGGCCCCGCATCATCACCACTTCGGCCTGGGTGGCGCTGCGAGCGGGAGATCCCTCGGCCCACGAGATCTTCGCCCAGGCGAGGGAGGCCACGGAGGGGGTCCTGCTGGAGGACATGTGGGTCGGGTGGTACGAGGTCTTCGCCGCCGAGGACGTCGGCGACCCGGTGTTCGCCCGGGAAGCCGGGACCCGCCTGGAGGCCAGGGCGAGGGACGAGAGCCCATGGCTCGTTCCGTGGGGCCTGTACGGGCAGGCCCTGGCTGACTCGCTGGAGGGCCGGTGGGAGCCGGCCGCGGCGCTGGCCGGCGAGGTGATCGCGAAGGTGGCCCGGACGGGGGACCGGGCGCTGGAGTGGCGGGCCGCCGCCGTGGCCGCTCGAGCGCTCGCCGCGCTGGGCCGGCACGCCGAGGCCGAAGCCGAACGGTCTCGCGCGGCGGCCATCGTGGGAGAGGTCGCCGCATCCCTCGACGACGAGGACCTTCGATCGTCGTTCCTGGCCCGGCCGGTGGTGGCCGGGATCCTGGCGGAGGGCTCGGCCACCCGGCTGCTGGCCGGGACCCCTCCCGACGATTTGGCCGAGCTCTGGGCGACGGCGACCCCCAGGCGGTTCGAGTCCGGCGAGGTGGTGTTTCGCCGGGGCGACCCCGGCATGGCGGTGTACGTCATCCAGGAGGGGCACGTCAGGGTCGCCATTCCCGGCGAGGGAGATGGAGGCATGCTGGCCCTGCTCGGACCCGGCGACGTCTTCGGGGAGATGGCGGTCCTGGACGAAGGTCCCCGCACCGCCGACGCCACGGCCGACGAAGGGTGCACGGTGCTCGAGATCGCCCGCGAGGACTTCCTGCGCTTCCTCCAGTCACGGCCCCAGGTGGCCGAACGCCTGGTGGCGCTCCTGGGCCGGCGGCTGGAGGAGGACGCCGCGACCCCGGCCGGCCCGTCGCTCGACGACGTCGCCGAGCGCCTCACCGAGGCCATGCAACGGCTTGCCGGACGGGAGGGCGCGCCGGGACCGGCCATCGAGATCCTTCCCGTGTACATGCGGGACGGGTCGATCCGGTGGCTCCGTCCCGCCGGGAGCGAGTCGCTCCAGGTCGAGGCGGGCTCGGGTGGCCACCCGGGAGACGCCGTGGTAGCCGCGCTGGCCCGCTACGGGATCCGTCCCGAGGCCGTGCATTCGACCTCATGGCGAACCGGGCAGGGCCGGCTGGTGGTGACCTATCTGGCGGTCCTCGCCCCGGTCGACGTGCCGCCGGCGACGTTGCGGTCGGTGGAGGTGCGCCGGAGCGAGCTGGCCAGGGGTTCCGCCACCGGACCGCCG
>DASWCX010000355.1:0-1904 GCA_036395815.1 Actinomycetota bacterium
AGCGGTGGTGGCCCGCCCTCGGAGGGACGGCTCAGCAGCCAGTCACCTCGGGGGTCGCCTGCCGTTTATCGCTCAGTCGGACCACCTCCTTTCTCCCGTGCCCCCATAGTGCAACCGCGGCTCGCGTTTGGCAAACATCCGATGGGCGCATCGGGGTGGCGTCCCGCGCTAGGCTGGCCTCGATGAAGGAGATCGAGCTCCGTCGTCACGCCAGGCGGCAGTCGGGGGCAGACGCGCTGAGCGCGGAGGGCCGGGCCCAGGCCGAAGACGTCGGCCGCACGCTGCCCGCCGACTACGCGTCGATCTTCGTGTCCCCAGCCCGCCGCGCCGCGGAGACGGTGGCCTGGTTCCTCCGCGCCTCCGGGCAACAGCTCCCCGGTCACGCCATGGTTCCCGGCCTGGCGTCCGAGCGGGAGGACGAATGGCGATCCGTGGCGAGCGCGGCCGGATCCTCGCGGATCGATGCCATGGCGGAGCAGGATCCGGAGATGGTGGGCGCGGAGTCCCGCCGGCTGGCCGAGACCCTGGAGGAGCTGTTCGACCGGGTCCCGGAGGGTGGGCGGGCCCTCGCCGTGGGCCACACCCCGCTGATCGAAGCGGCCGTGTACGGGCTGACCGGGGTGATCGTGGAGCCCCTCGACGAGTGCGAGGGCGTCAGCGTGATCCTGGAGGACGAGGGTCGCTACCGGATCAGGGAGTTGCGGCTCTCCCCGGGAGCTCCGTCCGGGAAGGTTTGATCGGCCTCGGCCTCGCTTCGCGCCGAAACCCCGATGGGATCGCCGCTGCGGATGGTGCCGCCCCGAACCACGTTCGCCCGCAACCCACCGCGATGGACCAGGGCGCGCACCGCCCCTTCCGCTCCCGCCAAGCGGGCCATGTGCGCGCAGGGCTCGCACAGCCGGATCCCACGAAGAAGCACCTCGCCGACGGTGAACTCCCTGCCGACCAGGTCGTTAAGCGCCACCCCAACGGTGACGATGTTCCGCCTGGTGGCCCCGGGCCCGAGATCCACGCCGTGGTCGCGGCGGGCGGCCTCCAGGGCCTCCCACTCGATGAGGGTGACCTCCCTGCCGCCCCCGGGCCTCTCGGAGAAGCTTCCGGCGTGCTGGAAGTAGCGGTCGCCTTCCAGGCCCCTTCCCGACACGGCCCGGACGGCACCGACCGACGACATCGGGCCCTCCGCGACCGCTCCGATGAAGATCCCCTGGACCCGCCCTCCGTCCAACGCCGCCTCCTCCGCTCGACTCGCCCAAGCGTACCCCGCCCGACCTGGCCCGCGGGATACGCTCGCACATCGTGCAGGGCCGATACCGGATCCTCGGTGGTGGGTTCGAGCTGGTCGAATCCTTCGTGGCCGCGGCCGGTCCGGCCGGGTGGCGCTATTTCGGGCGGGTCCACCGGGCCGACACCGGCGAGGAGACCTACCTGGTCGACCACGTCGTCGGCCTGGACTGGACCCTGGTCAGGTTCCGGATGGCCGGGGCGGACGGCTCGGAGATCGTGGCCCGTTCCGGACCCCACGGGCTCGACGTCCAGGTGGCCGGGCCGGACGGAGGCCGCTCCCTCTCCATGCCGGGAGCCACCGAGGTCTGGTCCCCCTCGCCGGTCTCGCTGCTGGTGGCGCATCGCCGGCTCGGCGGCTTCGGCACCGACGCGTTCCCGGCGGCTCAGATCGAGCTCCCCTCGGAGATCCGGCCGGTGCAGGTTCGGATCGAGTCCGCGGGCCAGGTCACCGTTCGAACCTCCGGCGGCGCCGCGACCGCCGAGCGGGTCACGGTCACCGTGGGGGGGCGTGCCTTCGACGCGCTGGTCCGGTCCGACCTTCCGCTTCGGGCGGATGGGTGGTTCGAGCTGGAGGCATGACCCCCGCGACCGATCAGCCGGCGTCGTTCGCCGCGTACACC
>DASWCX010000356.1:0-5286 GCA_036395815.1 Actinomycetota bacterium
GTGCTGGTCGCGGTATCCCTGCTCATCGGGGTTCCACTCGGGATCGCAGCCGGGCGGTGGGGATGGCGCGCGTTCGCCGAGAACGTCTCGGTCCTGCCGGTGCCGAAGATCCCATGGGTGGCTCTGCCACTGATCGTTCCAGGCGTGATCGTACTGGCCAACCTGATCGCACTGGTCCCCGGCCGGATCGCTGCCCGGACCGAGGCGGCTCGGATCCTGAGGAGCGAGTGACGTGAGCGCGGTCTTGATGCGGGCCCGGAGCGAGCTTCGAACCTTCCGCCGGTCGATGGTGTCCCTTGCCGTCCTGGTCGCCCTCGGGGCGACCGTGGTGATGGCCGCCGCCGCCGGCGCCCGGCGAACGGACAGCGCCTACCCGCGGTTCGTAGGCGCCCAGCGCGGAGCGGATTTCTTCTTCCTCACCCCGTCGGCGGACGAGGTGCCCGGTGTTCGCCCCGAACCGATCTCCAGGCTGCCCCAGGTCGCGTTCGCCGAGCCCGTCAAGTGGGCCTTCTTCATCATCAGGGGCAAGTTCGTTCCGGGCCTGGTCCGCTCGGAGGATCCGACGAGGAGCTCGGTCGATCGGTTCAAGATCGTCCAGGGACGGGCGGCGAATCCGCGTGATCCCGGAGAAGTCGTGGTCTCGCTGCGAGGCGGCGAAGTGGGCTTGCGGCTCGGCGAGAGCTTCCGGGCAGGCCTTCCAACTGGCGCGCCGCCGTTCAACGACTTCGCCGCGGCGCTGAAGAAGGCGCCCATCCGGATGCGGGTGGTGGGAGTGGCGGCCGCCCCGGGCGGATTCCCGCCGCAGGTCAGTGAGATCAGCCCTCTCTTCTACCTGACGCCGGCCTTCTTCCAACGATACCCGAACGGGTACGACGCAACGCCGAACTCACTGCTCATCAGGCTCAAACGAGGCACGGCCGACCTCCCGGCGTTCGAGGCAGGCGTCGAGCGCCTCATCGCGAGCCGGAACATCCCGTTCCAGGTCCTGGAGCGCGGCAATCAGGACGCCAACGTCCAGCGTTCCTTCCATCTCCAGGCGCTCGCCCTGTGGCTCCTGGCCGCCATGGCATCGCTGGCATTCCTGCTCATCCTCTCCCAGACGCTGGCCAGGCAGAGCTTCCTCGAGGCCGACGAGTATCCGGCCCTATTCGCGCTGGGGATGAGCCGAGGGCAGCTCTGGGGACTCGGCCTGATCCGAGCCGCAGCGCCCGCGGCCGCCGGCGCGCTCGTCGCGTTGCCCGTCGCGCTGGCCCTTTCGACCTTGTTTCCCATCGGGTTGGCGCGAACCGCCGAGCCTTCACCCGGCCTTCTCGCCGACTGGACGATCCTGGGCCTCGGGGTCCCCGTCACCATCCTCCTGGTGTTGGCGTTCGCTGCCATCCCGGCGTGGCGAGCGGCCGTACTGGCAAGCAGGACGCGGGAGCGCCGGGATCAGGAACCCGCCACCCGTTCCTCGGCGATGTCCCGTCTCGCCGCCAAGGTCGGCTTGGGTCCCTCGGGCGTCGCCGGGGTCCGTCTCGCACTCGAGCGGGGCCGGGGACGAACGGCAATCCCCGTGAGGTCGTCCATCGCCTCCGTCTCCCTCGGCATCACCGTCCTCGCCGCCGCCGCAACGTTCGGCGCCGGCCTCCACCACCTCTTGGACGTCCCGCGCCTGTACGGCGTCCCGTGGGACATGACGGTGACGAGCAGCGACGACGAGGGGGTCCACACGAACTTCGCCGTCGCCGGTGCCCGGCTCCTCTCGCTCCCCGAGGTTCGCGGCGTCTCCGTCGGACGCTGGGGTCTCACGATCACGATCAGGGGGCAGGACATCGGGACCACCGCGTTCGATCCGGTCGCGGGGACCCGGGTCGTCCCGGCGATCCTGGAAGGCCGCGGTCCCTCCGTTCACGTCCCCACCGACAGGACCCTTGAGGCCGTCCTCGGGACACGGGTCATGAACAGGCTGGGCCTTCGGATCGGCCAGGCCGTCCCGGGTCGGCTCTTGGAACTCGATCTGCCGGTCCGGGTCAAGGTAGTGGGGCGGGGCGTCCTCCCATCGTTCAACGAATCGACTCGGATCGGGGACGGGGCGTGGGTCTCGTACCAGGCCGGGATCGAGCTCGCCGGGCTTGATCCCTCATCGCAAGAGGCCGCTCCGAATTCGGCGTTCCTTGACCTCCGGCCGGGCGTGGCCCACGGCCCGTTCCTTCAGCGGATGGCGGACTACCTGGGCACGAAGGTCGACGAGGACCTGTTCGAGCCGCCCGTGGCGACGGCGAGTGACGTCGTCAGCTTCGGACGGATCCGGAACATGCCGGAGCTCCTGGCGGGGATACTGGTTCTGTTCGCCGCGACGACGCTGGTCCATACCCTGGTCAGCGCCGTTCGAAGAAGGCGCCGGGACCTCGCCATCCTGAAGACGCTGGGGTTCGTCCGAGGCCAGGTGCGCCGATCCGTCGGCGTCCAGGCCACGACACTCACCGCGATCGCCCTGGCCATCGGGCTCCCCATCGGAATCGCGATCGGTCGGTGGTTGTGGGCGAGCCTCGCGAACGAATTGGGCGTGGTGAGCCGGCCCGTCGTTCCGGTGACCAGCGTGTTCCTCGCCATCCCCGTCGCACTAGTTGCGGCAAACCTGATCGCGGCCCTCCCTGCTCGTTCGGCCGCACGGACCCAGCCCGCCATCGTCCTGAGGAGCGAGTGATCAGGAGATGAGCGCGGTGTGGATGCGGGTTCGCAACGAGATCGGCTCTCGATGGCGATCCCTGGTAGGGCTGGGACTCCTGGCAGGGCTGCTCGGGGGCGTGGTCATGACGGCGGCCGCCGGGGCCCGGCGGACCGACTCGGCCTACGAGCGATTCCTCGCGGACGCCCGGGCTCCAGAAGTCTCCGTGGGAAGCGACCTGTCGAGCGTCAACAGCGCGGACCTGGCGAAGGTCGCTCGCCTCCCTCAGGTGGCTCAGGCGAGGGAGTTCGTGTACATGAACTACGGGGCCAGGACCAAGTCGGGGAAGGAATTCAGCGCGTTCGGCGACGCTGGCGGCGTGGCCGGTCCCCTCCCCTACTGGGGAGATGGCTTCAACAGGGCGCGGATCGTGGCCGGACGGCTCTCCGATCCGGCCCGTTCGGACGAGTTCGTCATGGGGGAGGCGTTCGCCCGGCGAGAAGGCCTGGTACCGGGAACCGTCCTCCAGATGGCCCTCTTCGACGCCACCACCTTCCGGCCGGGCCCGCTCTTCACGATGAGGTTGGTCGGGGTGGTGGCCCTTCCGGGGATGCTTCCGGCCGCTCCGGAATTCGTCCAGGTCCTGTTCACCCCGGCATTCTTCCGCCAGTACGGGGGCAAGTACGGCCAGTTCCCCACCCTCCTGGTCAAGCTGAAGCGCGGGCAGAGCGACGTGGCCGGGTTCGAGCGAGCGACGGACAGGCTGGGGGGCCGGGCAGGACCCGCGCCCGGATACGACAACAAGGTCGTCATGGAGCGGGTCACCCACCTCCAGGGGCTCACGTTGTGGATGTTCGCCGGCCTGGCGGGCCTGGCGGGTCTCCTGATCCTCGGGCAGACCCTGGCCCGCTTCACGTTCCTCGAGTCCACCGAGAACCCGATCCTCCGGACGCTGGGGATGACCCGGGGTCAGCTCTTCACCGTCGCCATGACCAGAGCCGTGATGGTGAGCGCGGTCGGGGCTGTGGTCGCCGCGGTGCTGGCGGTGGCCGCCTCCCCCCTCATGCCGGTCGGCCTGGCCCGCCTCGCCGAGCCGAACCGAGGGATCGCCGCGGACGGGCTCGTCGTCGGGGGCGGGGCCGCGCTCCTCGCCGTGACGATCTTCGCCCTGGCCGCCATCCCCGCGACCATCGCGGCGAGAGCGCCCCAAGCCGGTGTCCTCGCCGCCGGCGAGGTCGGCGGGTCGGCTCGCCCCGGCGCGATCGCCGGCGCTCTGGCCCGAAGCGGAGGGCGGCCCTCACTCGTTACCGGGGTGCGGATGGCGTTCGAGCCGGGGCGAGGTCGCAACGCGGTCCCGGTCCGAACGGCACTCGCCGCCGTGGTCATCTCGACGCTGGCTCTCGGCACGAACATGGCATTCGTGGCTAGCTACGGGCACTGGCGGGCCACTCCTCGACTGTACGGATGGAACTGGGACGCCCTCATCGGAGGGGCGTACGGCGCCCCCGACGCCACGCCGCAGGCGGTGGGCAACATCCTGGCTCGGAGCCGTATGGCCGAGGCGTGGTCGGCGGGGACGATCCTCCCGACGGTCCGGCTCTCCAGCGGGCGCCACGGGCCCACCCAGGCGAACCTGTGGGGGATCGATCCCATCAACGGGTCGGTGCTTCCTCCGGTCGTGGAAGGACGATGGCCGTCAACTCCCGATGAGGTTGCCTTGGGATCGGAGACCATGCGCGGCTTGGGCGCGCACGTCGGCGAACGGATCGTGCTCCGTACCAACAGCGGAACGGCGTCGATGCGCGTGGTCGGCCGAGCGGTGTTCCTGGAGCTCGGGGACGCTCTCTCGCCCGGGCTGGGGGTCGGGGCCGGCTTCACATTGGAGGGAGCCAAGCGCCTCGTTCCCACCGCCGAGGAGAGGGCCTTCCTCGTTCGGTTCCGACCGGGCACCGACCTGAAGGCGACCATCGCCCGCCTCAACCGCACGCCTCCGATCGACAGCATCGTCAAGGGCCCGCTCGGCGGAACCGATATCGAGCTCTACTCGGGTGTCGAGCGGGTGCCCTTAGCCCTGGGTTCGCTGCTGGCGCTGGTGGCGGTGGCCACGCTTGCCCACGTGCTGATGTCGGCCGTGCGGCGACGCCACCGCGACCTGGCCATCCTCAAGACCATCGGCTTCGTCCGCGGCCAGGTCCAGGCGACCGTGGCGTGGCAGGCAACGGTGTTCACGATGGTGGCCCTGGTCCTGGCCATCCCGCTCGGGATCGGGGCGGGGCGGTGGTGGTGGCGGGTCTTCGCCGATCGCATGGGCATCGTTCCCGAGCCCGTCATCCCCCTGGCCCTGATCGGCGCACTCCTGCCCGTAGGCCTCATCCTGGCGAACCTCGTGGCGGCGGTCCCCGCCCGCATCGCCGCCCGAACTCGACCCGCGCTCGTCCTGCGGAGTGAATGACCATGCCAGCCGTCCTGATGCGACTTCGAACCGAGCTCCGGCTCCATCTCACAGCCACGATCGCATTGATCGTGCTGGTCGGCGTGGCGGGCGGCGTGGTGATCGCCTCCGCGGCGGGGGCCAGACGGACCGACACCGCCTTCCCGCGATTCCTCGACGCCTCCCATGCCGCCGACGTCCTCAT
>DASWCX010000357.1:0-3878 GCA_036395815.1 Actinomycetota bacterium
GGGCCACACCGTGCCCTGGTGATAGGCCCGGTCACGCTCGGCCGGACCTCCTCGGTGCCGGCCCAGGTATCCGGGCTCCGCCGGTCCCAGAGACCGCAGCCCCAGGGAGGTCAGGAGCGGCCCGCAGGCCGAAACCACGCCCGGGTCGCGCACCGGCGCGTCCGGCAGGGACACCGCGAGCAGCTGGTTCGGCCTGAGCTCCGGGGAATCGCCCGACGGACCGTCCACCACGTCCAGCAGGCCGCCGTCGGGCCGGGCGAACCGCCGGACGAACGATCGGCGGGCCTTCGCCTCGAGCGTGCGCGTCGCCGAGCTGTCGCGCCCCACCGCCTCCTGCACCCCCGCCACCGCCGCCAGGCCGGAGATCCACAGCGCGTTCACCTCGACCGCCTTGCCCGCCCGCGCGGTCACCGGCCGGCCGTCCACCCTGGCATCCATCCACGTGAGGGCCGACCCCTCCTGTCCCTGGGTCAGGAGGCCGTCGGAGCGGTCCACCCCGATCCCGAACCGCGTGCCCACCACGTGGTTCGCCACCACGGCCTCCAGGTCGGGACACAGCGCGGCGCCCAGGTCGAGGTCCCCGGTGATCTGCACGTGCCGCCCCACGGCGTGCAGGAACCACAGCGTCCCGTCGGCGGTGTTGAACTCGGGCATCCCCCCGACGTCGGCGGTGTTGGCGAGCATCCCCGCGGAGAGCGTGCCGGCCGCCCGCATGAGGAGGGCCCGGCCCTCGTCCCACCGATTTGTCGTCAGGAACAGCCCCTCGTAGGAGGTCATGGTGTCCCTCGACCAGTCGCCGAACCACGGGTAGCCCGCCACCACCGTGGGGCCGGCCACCACGAACTGGTCGGCCGCGACGGCGAGCGTCTCGTCGACGTCGTCGGCGGGCTCCGACCGGGCTGCGATCCCCTCGGCCCGGCTCCGGGCCGCGTCGACCACCTCGCGCGCCGGTGGCGGTGGGGTCGATAGGTCCCCCGCCCACGCGGTCACCCCGGCCTCGTCGCCCGGCTCCAGCTCGGCGACGAAGGTCCCGGCGAACCACAGGTCCTCCCGGTCGTTCAGGCCTCGTTCGGCCTCCACCCGGTAGCGGACCCCTCGATACCACACGCCGCCGGGAACGAATCCCGGCCCCACGACCCGGTAGGCGTCCTCGAACGCGAATCCGTCGGCGGCCGGCTCCACCGCCGGCGGGCCGTTCGCCAATCGATCGCCGTGTACGTCCCTCCAGGTGCACAGCGCCGACAGCTCCAGCCGGACCGGTCCCGAAGCGCGCACCAGGCGGTGGGTGACCGCCACCGCCGGTCGCCCGTGGACCATGGCCAACTCTCGCTCCAGGACGAGGTCCCCGACGGACCACCGCCATCGGGGCACGCCGCGGTCCAGGGAGAAGGTTTCGAGGTCCAGGAACCCCTGAGGGTCGACCGCCCCGCCGGCCCAGTCGTGGGTGGCGAACCGCAGCCTCCGGTCGCCCGCCACCACGACCGGGTCGAGGGCGGCCAGGCCGAGCATCCGCCCGATCGGGGGCCTGGTGGCAACCACCAGCAGCCCGTGGTACCGGCGGGTTCGAAGCCCGGACACCGTCCCCATGGCGAACCCACCGAGGCCGTCGGCGGTGAGCCACTCGCGCTCCGCGGCCCGGTCGAGGGACCCGCACACCTCCCGGCCGAAGCCGATCCGCAGCATCCCGTGTCGTCGATCCGGGGCTACAGGCCGTAGGCCTCGAGGAACCGCAGCCACACCTCGCTCATCGTCGGGAACGACGGGACGGCGTGCCACAGGGTGTCCAGCGGCACCTCGGCCACCACCGCGATGGTCGCCGCATGCACGATCTCCTGGACGTCCGGGCCCGTGAACGTGGCCCCCACGATCACCCGGCGCGACTCGTCCACCACCATGTTGCACGTCCCCTTGATGTCGTTCCCTCGGACGTACGAACCGGAGACGGCGCCGATGTCGTAGGTGACCACCCGAACATCCAGCTCCTTCTCCCGGGCCTGGGCCTCGGTGAGCCCGACGGCGGCAACCTGCGGATCGGTGAAGGTGACCCGCGGGACCTTGTCGTGGTCGGCGATGTCGTGAACGTCCTTGCCCACGATCACGTCGCCGAACAGCCGGCCCTGGTACTTCCCCATGTGGGTGAGGAGGGCCAGGCCGTTCACGTCGCCAACCGCGTACAGCCACTCGCCGGCGGCGCCCTTGACCCGGAGCCGTTCGTCCACCTCGAGGAACTTCCCCTTCAGCTCCTCCAGCCCCACCGTCTCCAGCCCGATGTCGGTGGTTCGGGGCCGCCGGCCCACCGCCACCAGGATCTCGTCGCCCTCGAGCTCCCGGCCGTCCTCCAGGACGGCCGTGACCGGGGTGTCCGGAGCCTCCCTTCGGACCGCGGTCACCTTGGCCCCCACGATCACCTGGATCCCCTCGGCCTCGAAGGCGGCCCGCAGCTCGTCGCCGGCGAAGGGCTCCTCCCGGGCGATCAGCCTGGGCGCGCCCTCGATCACGGTGACCTCCTCGGAGCCGAGCCGCTTGAACGCCTGGGCCATCTCCACCCCGATGGCGCCGCCCCCCAGAACGAGGAGGCGACGGGGAAGCTCCTTCGCCGAGGTGATCTCGACGTTCGTCCAGGGCGACGCGTCGCGCAGCCCGTCGATGGGCGGGATCGCTCCGGTGGTCCCGCACGAGACCACCACCGCCCGCCTGGCGGTGAGCCGTACGGTCCCGGTCCCGTCGGACAGGTCGACCTCGACGCCCTTCTCCCCTGCCAGTCGGCCGTGCCCCCGGTAGAAGGCGATGCCCTTGCTCTCGAACCACTTCAGGTCGCCGTCGTCGGTCCACCGGTTCGTCATGTAGTCGCGCTGGGCGAACGCCGCGTCGACGTCGATCGATCCGGTCACGGCCTCAGCCGCGCCGGGCACCCGCCGGGCCGCGGCCAGCACGTCCCCGGGCCGGATCAGCGTCTTCGAGGGGATGCAGCCATAGTAGCTGCACTCACCGCCGGCCAGCCACTCCTCCACGATGGCCGCGGTCAGGCCGCCGTCCACCGCTCTTCCCGCCGCGTTCTCTCCCGGCGGCCCCGCCCCGATCACGATGACGTCGAACTCGTCGGCCATGTCGAACTCCTTCGCTCCCGATGCCCTTCGAACGCTACTCCTGCGAGAACCGCACGATCAGGTCGGCCACCAGCCCGGTCCAGCCCGTCTGGTGGGACGCCCCCAGGCCCGCCCCCGTGTCGCCGTGGAAATACTCGTGGAACGGGATCGCGCCGTGCCACGCCGGGTCGGCCTGGAACTTCTCGTGAGACCCGAACACCGGCCGGCGCCCCGTCCCGTCCTCGGTGAACAGCGAGACCAGCCGGCGGGACAGCTCGGCGGCGACCTCGCCCAGCGAGAGCTCCGTCCCCGACCCGGTCGGGAACTCGACCTTCAGGTCCTCCCCCAGATACCGGTGGTATCTGAGCAGCGCCTCGATCACCAGGTAGTTGACGGGGAACCACACCGGGCCCCGCCAGTTCGAGTTCCCGCCGAACAGCCCGGAGGTCGACTCACCGGGCTCGTAGTCGACCCGGGCTTGCATCCCGCCCAGGTCGATCTCGAACGGCCGGTCCCGGTGGAACCGCGACACCGATCGGAGCCCGTGCGGGGAGAGGAACTCGTCCTCCGACAGCATTCTGTCCAGCACCCGCTGGAGCCGGTCGGGGTCGACGATCGAGAACAGCCGCCCCTCGTTGCCCCCCAGCACGTGGACGTGGCCGATGACGTCGGCGTAGCGGGTCCGGTTCTCCAGGAACCACCTGAACCGCCGGGTGAACTCCGGGAGCCGGGCCATGGTGGCCCGGCCCAGAGTGGTCACCGCGATCAGCGGGATCAGGCCCACCATCGAAC
>DASWCX010000358.1:0-4130 GCA_036395815.1 Actinomycetota bacterium
AAGTCAGTGGGAGTCGGCGCGCAGGACGCCGCCGCGGCCGCGCTCGTGCTGCAAGCGGCCCGGGAACAGGGCGTCGGCGTGGAGGTCGAGCTCTAGCCGGCGACCTCCGCGCGCGTCACGTCGCCTTCGACTGCATGGTCATCTCGTGGATGGCCTTCGTCAGCTCGAGGATCTGTTTCGAGATATTCAGCAGGTCCTGGTTCTGCCGGTCCTCTTCCTGCACGAGGTCCCATTCGTGGTCCGCCAGGACCTGGCGCTTCTCGTCCGCCCGGTTCTGGCTGATCATGACGAAGGTCGACAGGAAGATCGCCTCGAGGGACACCAGCATCGTCAGCAGGCCGAAGGGGAACTTCTCCACGCGCAGGGCGATCCACAGGACGAACCACACGATGTGCACATAGACGAAGGGCATCGAGCCGGCGAATCGGGTGATCGCGTCGGCGATCCTGTTCTGCAGATTCTGCTTGCGGAGTTCAGCGTGGCGCTGCAGCGCGGGGTGGACGGATGGCGGGGTGGACGGTCGGACGCTCATCTGGCTCCTTCCGATGTTCTGGGAGCGAGACAGTACTCCGACACGGGGCGGGCGGGAGGTGGCCCGGTTTGCTGCCGTCGCCGTTCGGGAACGTCTCTTTCGGTCTCAGGGCAGATGGAGGCCTTTCCTCAGGAAGGGAGCGTGACGGTCATGTACCGAGGAGCGGGCACCGGGCTGATGGCCCTCAGCGTGGTCATGGCGGTGGTGGGGGCCATCTTGACGTACGCGGTCAGCGTGACCACCAACGGGTTCAGCATCCACACGGTTGGCCTCATCCTTCTCATCACCGGGATCGTGCTGTTCGTGGTGAGCGCAATCGTTCTGGCCGTGGGAGGCAACCGCAGGACCTCGATCCGGGAGGACATCCGGCAGGGGCCAACGGGAGCCGAGAGGATCGAGGAGCGGCGCGACAGCGGCGTTGCCTGAGGTCGGGCACGATGCGAGGGCTAACGCGGCGAGAAGGCGAACTCCCCCTGTAGGCGGCGGCACACCACCTCCAGGATCCGAAGCGCGATCGCCGGTTCTGACTCCAGCACGGCCCAAAACGGTTGCCGCCACAACGTGAGGCACGAGGTGGCCTCCGTGCACCGGACCGTGGCCGTCGAGGGCCCCCCTCCCAGCAGGCCGATCTCCCCCACGAAGTCGCCCCGGCCGACCGTGGCCACGGGCGCCCCTCCCCGGGTGACCTCCGCCTTCCCCTCCAGGATCAGGTGGAACCGGTGGCCGATCACGCCCTCCTCGGTCAGCGCCTCCCCCGCGGCGTGCTCGGTGATCTGCCCGGACTCGACGAGCCGAGCGAGCTGCTCGGGAGAGCACGTCGAGAACACGGTGACCTTCCGAAGGACGAGCGGGTCGAGGTCGGCCATGGCCCGGCAATCCTGCCACGAACTCCCGGGGCCGGTCAGTCGGAGACCCGCGAAAGCTCCTGCAGCCGAGACCCGACCGGCCCGTTCTCCAGGCCGAACCGCCGCACGATCTCCGAGGCACGGTCGAGGCGGCCGGCCTCCAGGCCGCACCGGGCCTCCTGATAGGGCATCTCCAGGGACGCGTACCGGTCGGCGGCCTCGGCGAACCGGTTGGGGTCGCCCGACAGGATCGCGTCGGCTTCGAGCAGCAGAGCGCCGAACCCGGGGTCGGTCGCGCCCGGGCGGACCGGGCCGGCCAGCGCTTCGAGCCGATCCGGCGCCAGCATCGCGGCCGGCACCAGGATGGGCAACCGATCCGAGATGGAGGTCGTGGTGAGGACGATGGCGACGGCCTCCTCGATCGCCTGACGGGCCGTTGCCAGGTTCCCCCTGGCCCGCTCGAGATGGGCCTGGACACCGAGAGCCTGGGACAGGAACTGGGATCCGCCCAGGCCTCGGGCCGCGGCAATGACCTCCTCCATGAGCCGCCCCGCCTCATCGTGGCGCCCCTTCCGGGTCAGGAGGTCGGCGAAGGTCATCCCGGAGTTCACCACCCCCGGCATCGCGCCCACGGCGCGCTGCGCTTCGAGCGACTCGCGCGCCAGGGCCTCGGCGTCCTCGTACCGTCCCAGCTCCATCAGGGAGCCGGCCTCGTTGGCCGCGATGAAGTGCTCGAAGGACGGCGCGCCCAGCTTCCTCATGGCCGATCTCCCGCGCTCGCACAGGTCCACCGCCTCGCGGTACCGGCAGAAGCTCGAGAGCGCGGAGGGGAGATTGGTGTACGCCCTGCCGAGGGCCTCGGCGTCGCCGGCACGTTCGGCCAGGTCGAGCGCCTGGCGAAGGGTGTCGAGGCCGGCCGGGTCGCCGGAGGCGGTGCTGGAGAGCCCGATGTTGTTCAACAGCTGTGACCGCTCACCGGGCAGGTCGAGCGTCTCGGCCAGCTCCAACCCTCGTGCCGCAAGCTTCGTGCCCTCGTCGGTGAAACCCAGGAGGACGCTCTGGGTCGACGCCCACAGGTAGGCCTGGACCAGCCCGGGAGTGGGACCGGCCGGCTCCAGGAGCTCGAGAGCCCGGGTGGTGGTGCCCCGGGCTCGCTCGCCCTCGCCGCCGATCCACATGGCCCTCCCCAGCCTGGCCAGCGTGGCGCCGGCCCGATGGGTCTCCCCGAGCTTCTCCCACGCGTCGGCGGCCTCGGTGAGACCGGTCTTGGCCCCGGCCACGTCGCCGGCCATCAGCCGGGTCCAGGCCAGCTTCGTCAGCAGCTCCAGACGGCCGCGCTCGTCTCCCTCGCCCCACAGCCGGAGGGCGGTCTCGAACCTGGCCCGAGCCTCGACGAACCCCATCCGCTCGCTGGCCAGGTCTCCTGCCCGCAGGGCGTACTCGCGGGTCTTCTGCGGCACGTCGGCCCGGGCGTAGTGCTCGGCCAGCGACTCGAGGAAGGCCGGGTCGTCGCCGGCGCTGGCCTCCAGCGCCTCGGCCACCTTGCGGTGCATGTCCCGGCGCTGTCGCAGCAGCAGCGTCTCGTAGGTGACCTCCTGGATCAGCGCGTGCTTGAAGGTCCACTGGTCCGGGCCCTGGGGGACCAGCAGCTGCGCCCGGGACAGACCGTCCAGGAGGGCATGCACGTCCTCGCCCCCCAGGATGGTTCGGATCAGCTCGGTGGAGAAGCTTCGCCCGATCACCGCGGCGTGCTGCAGCAGGGTTCGCTCCTTCGGCTCGAGCCGGTCCACCCTGGCCAGGATGGTGCCCTGGACGGTGTCGGGCACCTCGACCTCGACCTTCGCCAGGACGGCGGTGGAGTCCACCACCGCCAGCGCGCCGAGCTCGAGCAGCGCCTGGAGCAACTCCTCGACGAAGAAGGGGTTGCCCTCGGCGCGCGTGGCCACCAGGCGCTCGAGGTCGGGAGGAAGCTCGTGCACGCCGAGGAAGCCTCGGGCCAGGGCCACGCTCTCGGTCGGCGCCAGCGGCTCCAGCCGGATGGCCGTGTGGCTGGCTCGAAGGGCCGTGCGCTCGACCTGGTCGAAACCGGGCCGGTAGGCGAGCACCAGCATGAAGGCGGCGCCTCCCAGGCGCTCCAGCAGGAACCCCAGGAGGTCGAGCGAGGACCGGTCGGACCAGTGGACGTCGTCCAGGACCACGAGCGCCGGTCGCCCGTTCGAGGCCTGCAGCAGGAACTGCCACACGCCGGCGAAGACCTGCCGCTTCTGCTGCTCGTCCGCCATCCGGACCGTGGGCGGGGCCCCGGCCAGGCCCAGGAACGCCCCCAGCAGCGACGCCACCTCCTCGTCGCCGCCCAGCTCACGGACCCGCCGGCTGAGCCCGTCGAGGTCCGCGGGGATGGTTCCCAGCAGCGCCTCCACGAGGTCGAGGAACGGTCCGAAGGCCCGCTCGGACCCGCAGGCGATCCGAACGTCGAGCGCGTCGCCGCGCGGATCGAACTCCGCCATCAGCCGCGACTTCCCCACACCCGGCTCCCCGACCAGGCTCACCACGTGCGTGTTCCCCTTGACCGCGCTCGACCACAGGAGGTCGAGAAGGGCCCGCTCCTCGCGCCGGCCGACGAACGGGGCCTGCTTGCGAACCCCCGGCTGCCTGGGGCCCACGATCCGATAGGCGTCGACGGTCTGCTCCCGGCCCTTCACCTCGAGGAGGCCGACGTGCTCGGCTTCGTACCGTTCGCGGACCCGCCGCCA
>DASWCX010000359.1:0-10960 GCA_036395815.1 Actinomycetota bacterium
AGGTCGATACGCAGCTCGGGGCGGCCCAGAGCCTGAATTCGGGGTTGCAGACCAAGGTGGCCCAACTCCAGAAGTTCGAGGACCTGAAGAACAACGTGGCGGCCCGGCAGGCCATGGTTGACGGCCTGCTGCACCAGCAGGTGCTGTGGTCCCAGGTCCTCCAGGACATGTCGGCCGCGATGCCCGACGGCGCCTTCCTGACGTCGATGACGGGCACGCTGGAGCCGAGCACCGATGCCGCGGCGACGGTCGGCGCGCCTGCCGCCCTGGTGGGGAACATCAGCGTCCAGGGGACGGCCCTCGATTACCCGGATCTGACCGCGCTGCTCAGGCGGCTCGAGCGGGTCGACGGCTGGGTGAACCCATGGGTCTCCCAGGCGACCCGCGCGATCCTGGACGGCCAGAGGGTCGTGCAGTTCACGGCGACGGTCGACCTTGGCCCCGCCGCGACGGTGAACGGGAGGCCCCAGTGAACCTCAAGGGTCGCATGCCACTGGTCGTCGGCGTGGTGGGACTGGTCGTGGTGCTGGGCATGGTCGTCGGGATGGTCCTGCCACGGGCCTCGCAGATCCGGAAGCGCCAGGCGGAGGTCACGGCGGCACACCAGCAGCAGCAGCAGCTGGAAGTCCGGCTCGAGGAGCTGCGCGGCGTCCAGGCCGAAGCGCCCCAGAACCGGCGGCGCCTGAAGGGTCTGAACCGCCAGGTTCCCGAGACGGCCCAGCTCCCCAACGTGATCGATCTGCTCAACGACGCCGCCAGCGACGCGGCGGTCGACTTCATGTCGATCGCTCCGGCGAATCCGACGCTGGACACGGCCGGCACGGTCTCAACCATGCCGGCCACGATCATCGTCTGCGGCGACTACTGGTCGATGGACGAGTTCCTGTTCAAGATCGAACGGCTGCCCAGGGTGCAGAAGGGCACGACGTTCACCCTGACGAAGAACGAACAAACCGACCCCACGGCCGGGCCGCAGGCATGCGTCGGCGACCTGACCATCACTCTGGCCGCGGAGTTCTACACCACGGACCTGTCGGCGGGACCGGGATCCCTCCCGGGGCACTCCGACGCCGCGGCGATCGCACCGCCGGTGGCCCCCTCGCCCTCATCGACCCCAACCCCAGGAGCCTGAGCCATGAAGATCCTTCCTACGTCGCCTCGCGAACGGCTGCTGGTGAAGGTCATGGCGGGCGTGGTGGGGCTGCTGGTGGTCCTCCTCGCCGTCCACGCCATGTCCGGAGGGAAGGCGGCGCCGGCGTCCACCTCGGCTCCTTCGGGCCCGTTCCAGGCGCCGAAGCCGGCACCCTCGGCCCCCGGCCAGACCCACCACGGCAACCACGTGGTTCCCGAGTTCACGGGGGTGGACCCGTTCGTCCCGCTGGTGACCCCGGCCCCGTCCCCGGTCGAGACGACCGACGCCCCGCCTCCGGCCCAGCCGCAGACCGGTTCGACCACGGTGGTGAACGGGAAGTCGCTCCAGCTGGTCGGCCTGTTCATGGACAACGGAGTGGAGAAGGCACAGGTCACCGTGGACGGGGTCACGTACCAGGCGGCGCCGGGCGACACGTTCGCCGACGAGTTCGTCCTGGTGTCGATCGCCGATCCCTGCGCCAACTTCTCCTGGCAGACCTCGACGTTCACGCTCTGCCTGAGCCAGACGACCACGACCGGAAGCTGACCCGAGGCGGCGGGAGCGGGCGTCCCGCTCCGGGGATCGGTATCATCGGCCCCCGTGGACTTCGTCGCCAGACGCGCACGCCTCGCATCCCGATTCCCGGACCTGGGGGTCGAAGCGTTCCTGGTCACCCGGCTGCCGAACGTTCGGTTCCTGACCGGGTTCACCGGGTCGAACGGGCAGCTCCTGCTGGCGGCAGACGGCGGTGTGTTCCTGACCGACGGCCGGTACGGGGAGCAGTCCCGGCACGAGGTCCCCGACCTGCGGCGGAGCCTGTACTCGGGCGACTTCGGCCCGGCGTTCGGCCGGGCCCGCGCGGATCTCGGGGTGTCGCGGGTGGCCTTCGAGTCGGCCGGGCTCACCTACCGCACGTACACCACGCTGGCCGGAGACGGGATCGAGCTCGTGCCCACCATCGATGAGGTGGAGCGGCTGCGGTGGATCAAGTCGCCTCAGGAGATCCGATCCCTGGAGGCCGCCCAGGCCATCGCCGACGACGCCTTCGACCTCATCATCGGCAAGCTCGCCGAGGGCATGGCCGAACGGGAGGTCGCCTTCGAGCTGGACACGCAGATGCGCCGGGCCGGGGCCGAGGCCATGGCCTTCGAGACCATCGTGGGCTTCGGCGAGAACGCCGCTGAGCCGCATCATGGCCCGGGCGACCGGACGCTGTCCCGGGGCGACGTGGTCAAGGTCGACTTCGGCGCCGTGGTGGACGGCTACCACTCCGACATGACCAGGACGGTGGCGTTCGGCGAACCCGACCCGCGACTCCGCGAGATCTACGAGGTGGTCCGGCTGGCCCAACAGGCCGGCGTCGACGCCGTCCGCGCCGGCGAGGTGGGGGGGGACGTCGACCGGGTGGTCCGAGACGCCATCGGCCAGGCCGGGTACGGCGAGCACTACCCTCATTCTCTCGGCCACGGGGTGGGTCTGGAGGTCCACGAAGGCCCCACGCTTCGGGTGGGCTCGACCGACGTGCTGCCCGAGTCCACGGTGGTCACCGTGGAGCCCGGCGTGTACGTCGGGGGCCTCGGCGGGGTACGGATCGAGGACATGGTGGTGGTCACCGTCGAGGGATGCCGCGTCATCCCGCGGACCACCAAAGAGCTCCTCGTCCTCTAGGCGGGCCGCCGGGAGAGGACGTCCGAGAACATGAGCGTGTCGACGAACGACCTGAAGCGCGGGATGACCCTCGACCTTGACGGCACCCTGTTCCAGGTCATCGAGTTCCAGCACGTGAAGCCGGGCAAGGGCGGCGCGTTCGTCCGGACGAAGCTTCGGAACGTGAGGACCGGGGCCGTGATCGACCGGACCTTCAACGCCGGGGTCAACGTCGGGCTGGCCATCGTGGAGCGCAAGGACATGCAGTTCCTGTACCGCGACGGCGACGACTTCGTGTTCATGGACACCGACACCTACGACCAGCACCACGTGCCCTCGTCCATCGTGGGCGACGCGGCGAATTACCTCATCGAGGGCTTCACCGCCATGGTGGCGATGCACGAGACGAACGCCATCGGGGTGGAGCTGCCGGCCTCGGTGGTCCTGAAGGTGACCCAGACCGACCCCGGGGTGAAGGGCGACCGGGTCTCCGGGGCGATGAAGCTGGCCACGCTCGAGACGGGCCTGGCGGTGCAGGTCCCGCTGTTCGTGGGGGAGGGGGACCTGATCAAGGTCGACACCCGGACCGGGGACTACCTGACCCGAGAGAAGTAGCGGCATGGGCGGGCGGTCCACGGCCTCCGGTCCGGGAAGGCCGCCCCGGGGACACGCCCGCCGCCGGGCGGCCCGCCGTCAGGCCGTCGACCTCCTGTACCAGGCGGACGTGATGGGCAGGCCCGGATCGGAGGTCATCCGGGAGTGGCGGGAGGCCGGCCGGCCGATCCTGCCGTACGCGGAGGAGCTCGTGGCGGGGGTGGAGGCCGACCTCGCGCGGATCGACCGTCAGCTCGGCGCGGCGTCGGAGGGCTGGACCGTGGCCCGGATGGCGGCCGTGGACCGGTCCATCCTTCGGGTGGCCTGCCACGAGCTTCGTGCGGGAATCCCCGTCGCCGTCGCCATCAACGAGGCGGTCGAGGCCGCCAACGAACTGTCGACCGAGGACTCGGGACGGTTCGTGAACGGGGTGCTGGGCCGGCTGGCCCGCTCGGCGGGATCCGAACAGCCCGGCTAGCCGGCGGGCGTGTCCTCGGCCTTGGTGTGGTCCTTGGCCTGGTCCTTGGCCTGGCCGGCCTCGCCCGCGTCGCCCTCCTTCAGGCCCTTGTGGAACTCGCCCTTGGCCTTGCCGAGGGACCTGGCGAGCTGCGGGAGCTTCGCCCCTCCGAAGATCACCAGGACGATCAGCAGGATCACGAGGAGCTCTTCGATTCCCGGCATCATCCGTCTCCCTGTTTGCCTGTCCGCCAGTCTACGCCGCCGGTGTGGGTTCCGCCCCGGTCCCGGCCTGCGCCTCCGCCATGGTCTACCATCCCTTGCCGATGGCGAACGGACTTCCCGACGGCCCCCTCCTGGGGGTGTGGGCGCACCCGGACGACGAGACCTACCTCTCGGCGGGGTTGATGGCGGCGGCCGTGGCGGCAGGGTCCCGGGTCGTGTGCGTCACCGCCACCCGCGGGGAGGAGGGTTCGATGGACCACGACCGGTGGCCTCCCTCGGAGATGGGGCGGGTCCGGGAGGCCGAGCTGCTGGCCTCGCTGGCCGTCCTCGGCGTCGACGAACACATCTGGCTCGACTACCGCGACGGGACGTGCGCGGACGTCGACCCCGAGGAGGGCACCCGGCGGGTCCAGGCGATCATCGAAGACGTCCGGCCTCGCTCGGTGTTCACCTTCGGCCCGGACGGGATGACCGGCCATCCCGATCACAAGTCGGTCAGCGCGTGGACCGCCGAGGCGTTCGCCCGGGCCGCCGCTCCCGGGTCCCGGCTCTATCACGCCACGATGCCACCCGACTGGGTCGAGCGGTTCGCCCCGCGGTTCGAGCCGTTCAACGTGTTCATGGATCCGGGAACCCCGCCCACCACGGCCCGGCATGAGCTGGCCGTCGAGTTCACGGTGCCACCCGATGTCCTGGCCCTGAAGCTGAAGGCAATCGAGGCCCACGAGAGCCAGGTCGAAGGGATGCTCCGAGCCCTGGGCGACGATTTCTTCCGGGAGGCCCACCGGGAGGAATTCTTCCGCCTGGCGGCCGAGCGGTAGCTACTCGGTCCGGACGGCCAGCGGGACCAGCCTCGCCGCCTCGCGTTCGATCCCGCCGCGATCCCCGAGCCTGGACAGCCAGGCCGGCGGCAGGCCGTCCAGACCGGCGGCGGCTCCGGTGAGTGCCCCCGCCACCGCCGCGTTCGTGTCCGTGTCGCCTCCCAGCGACACCACCCGGAGGAGTTCGGACGCGAAGGCCCCGCCGCGAGCGGCCGCCCCCAGGCCGATGCCCGCGGCGAAGAGGCAGAATCCCCGGTCGGGACCGTCGACCTTCCGGGTCGTGCCGGCCGCCTCGGTCAGGAACTCGAGCTCCTCCCCGCCGAGTCGATCCTGCACCGCGGCCACGGCATCGCCCACCGCCAGCTCGGCGGGGTCGCCCCGGACCAGTGCGGCCAGAGCCAGCGTGACCGCCACGACCGCCGTCCCGCATCGCTCGTCGTGGTGAGTGAGGGCCGACAGCCGGAGGCCGAGATCCGGCAGCAGGTGGGCGCGGTTCGCGAAGGCCAGTCCCAGCGGTGCGCAGTACATGACGGAACCGTTCCCCGCGGACACTTCCGGGCCGCGTTCCTCCCACACGGCCCGGGCCGCCTCGGGCGCGGCCACGCCGGCGGCCACCCGCCTCAGGACGCTCCGGGTCGTCGCTCCCACGTCGGGGGGACCGGTCAGGAACCACGCCAGATGCTGGGCCACCACGTCCTCTGGGTCGAAGCCGTCCCTCTCCGCGAGACTCCTTGCGAGGTTGCGGGCCATGGCGGTGTCGTCGGTGGTCGAGCCGGGCGGGAGGCCCATCCACGGGAGCTCGAGGGCGGGTGGGGGATGGGGGACGTCGCGGGCCCGTCGGAACTCGAAGGGGGCTCCGAGCGCGTCGCCGAGCGCGAGCCCGAGCATGCTCCCCACGACCCGGCTTCCGATGTCCACGGGCGCCAGGGTAGCGTCGGTCGGTGCGTCTGCACATTCGCGGGCGCGTTGACACGGTGCCGGCATGCGCTATGCTCGGCCCCGAGCAGAGGAACTTCCCCTTTAATTCCGGTCCCGTGAGGCCGGGAAGGAGAGGCAGGCTTTGACCGAACGCAGCGCTCCGCGCCACGCGCGGGGCGTTTGTTCTTCTCGAGCTTCCCGCGGCGCCCCGCCGGATCGGGGGCGCCGGTGACCTCCTTCGTCGAGCGGGGCCGGCTCATGGACGCGGGCGAGATCCGCCGGGCGGTGACCCGGATCGCCCACGAGATCGTCGAACGCAACAAGGGCGCAGGCCGGCTGGTGCTGGCGGGGATCGCCGCCCGGGGGGACGACCTCGCCCGGCGCCTGGCGGGCGAGATCAGGCGCATCGAGGGGGTCGAGGTTCCCGTGGGCGCCCTCGACATCACGTTCTATCGGGACGACATCGGGATGCGGGCCGAGGCTCCCGAGGTCCACGAGACCCGCATCAACTTCGACATCACCGGCACCACGGTCGTCCTGGTCGACGACGTCCTGTTCAC
The DNA here is from genome assembly GCA_036395815.1 of Actinomycetota bacterium. Taxonomy (GTDB): domain Bacteria; phylum Actinomycetota; class UBA4738; order UBA4738; family UBA4738; genus DASWCX01. The sequence continues at coordinate 6,354 of DASWCX010000359.1, forward strand.
CGGGCGGACCATCAGGGCAGCCATGGACGCGCTGGTCGACTTCGGCCGTCCGACCGCGATCCAGCTGGCCGTCCTGGTCGACCGGGGCCACCGGGAGTTGCCGATCCGAGCCGACTTCGTGGGCAAGAACGTGCCCACCAGGCGGGACGAGGATGTCCGGGTGCTGCTCACCGAGGTGGACGGCGAGGACGCGGTCGCGGTCGGGGTCCACGCGGAGAAGGAGAAAGCGAGGGAATCCGCATGATCAAGCACCTGCTCTCGATCGACCAGCTCTCTCGCCAGGACGTGGTGAAGATCCTGGACACCGCGGAGAGCTTCCGCGAGGTCGGCACGCGGGTGATCAAGAAGGTGCCGGCGCTTCGGGGCCGCACCGTGGTGAACCTGTTCTACGAGAACTCCACGCGGACCCGCATCTCGTTCGAGGTCGCGGCGAAGCGGCTCTCGGCCGACGTGATCAACTTCTCGACCAGCGGCTCGTCGGTGGCGAAGGGCGAAAGCCTGAAGGACACCGCGCTCACGCTGCAAGCGATGGGCGCGGACGCCATCGTGATCAGGCATTCGTCCTCGGGCGCTCCGTACACGCTCTCGCGGTGGGTGAGCGCCAGTGTCCTGAACGCCGGCGACGGGACCCACGAGCATCCGACCCAGGCCCTCCTGGACCTGTTCACGATCCGGGAGCACTTCCCCTCGTTCGACGGCCTCCGGCTGGCCGTGGTGGGCGACATCCGCCACTCCCGGGTGGCCCGGTCGCTGTCGTTCGCGGCCACGAAGATGGGGGCGAATGTCACCCTGGTGGGACCCCCGACCCTGATCCCGCCGGAGGCCGCGGGATGGGGGGTGACGGTGTCGCATGAGCTCGACCCGATCCTCCCCGCGGTCGACGTCTGCTACATGCTGCGGGTCCAGCGCGAGCGGCAGCGGCAGCAGTTCTTCCCCAGCGTCCGGGAGTACTCGCGTCTGTTCGGCCTGAGCCGGCGGCGGGTGGACCTGCTTCCCGCCGAGGCCCTGGTCATGCACCCGGGACCGATGAATCGCGGGGTGGAGATCGCCTCGGACGTGGCCGACCTTCCCCGCTCGCTGATCACCGACCAGGTCACGAACGGGATCGCGGTGCGGATGTCGCTGCTGTACCTGATGCTCGGGGGCGACGCGTCGCGGACGATCGAGAACGAACGGCAGGGGGCGTCCGTCCGCGAGAGCGAAGAGCAGGCCGTGCTGACTCCCGAGCTGCTGGAGCCGGAGGGAGCCACGCTTGGCTGACCGATTCCTGTTCCGGGGGATCCGTCTGGTCGACCCCGCCGCCGACCACGACGCCGTGGTGGACGTGATGGTGGAGGACGAGTCGGTGGCCCAGGTCGGCGCGGGGCTGGCGGCCGGGACGGCCTCGGTGATCGACGGTGCCGGGCTGGTCATGGCCCCCGGGCTGGTCGACCTGCACGCGCACCTGCGAGAGCCCGGGTTCGAGCACAAGGAAACGGTGGAGACCGGGTCCCGGGCGGCGGCGGCCGGCGGGTACACGGCCGTCTGCGCCATGCCGAACACCGACCCGGTGGCCGACAACGTGGCGGTCGTGGCCGAGGTCATCGGCCTCGGCGAGAAGGCCGGCCTGTGTGACGTCCACCCGGCGGGGGCCATCACCCGCGGGCTCGAGGGCGAGGCGCTCACCGACGTGGCGGAGATGGCCGAGGCGGGGGTGCGGCTGTTCACCGACGACCACCGCTCCGTGCAGTCCTCGCGGGTGATGCGGCTGGCGCTCGAGTACGCGAAGACGTTCGAAGTCGTGATCTCCCAGCACGCCCAGGACGACGCCCTGACGGAGGGATGGCAGATGCACGAGGGGCGGTATTCGGCCCTCCTCGGCCTGACCGGCTATCCGGCGGAGGGGGAGGAGATCGTGGTGGCCCGGGACGTCGCGCTGGTCCGGCTGACCGGCGGCCGGCTCCACGTCACCCACGTCTCGGCGGCGCAGACGGTCGAGCTGATCCGCCGGGCGATGGAGACGAGGGTCGCGATGACGGCCGACGTGACCCCGCACCACCTCACGTTCACCGACGCCGACCTCGTGACGTACGACACGAACCTGAAGATGAACCCGCCGGTGCGTTCGGAGGAGCATCGAGGCGCGCTGCGGTCCGCGCTGGCCGAGGGGCTGATCGACGCGGTGGCCACCGACCACGCCCCCCACGCCCCCGAGGAGAAGGAGCAGGAGTTCGACCAGGCCCCGCCGGGGACCATCGGCCTGGAGACCGCCCTGGCGGCCGTGCTCACCGAGCTGGTCGAGCCCGGAACGATCGACCTCTCCACAGCGATCCGGCGGATGTCGGTGACGCCGGCCCACATCCTGCAGCTGGAGGAGCACGGGGGTCCGCTCTCGCCCGGGCGGCCGGCAAACCTCGTGGTGTTCGACCCGGCGGCCGAGTGGACGGTGGGAGAGCGGCCCTTCCGATCGATGGCCCGGAACTCCGCGTTCACCGGTCGCCGGCTTCGGGGGCGGGTTCTGTACACGATGCTCCGGGGGACGTTCACGGTCTGGGAGGGTGAGGCCACGCGGTGAGGGACGCGCTCCTGGTGCTCGAGGACGGCACGGCCTTCCGGGGCCGTGCCTTCGGGGCCGAGGGCGAAGCGTTCGGCGAGGCCGTGTTCAACACGGCGATGGCCGGCTATCAGGAGGTGCTGACCGACCCGTCCTACGCGAACCAGATCGTGACGATGACCTCCCCCCACCAGGGGAACTACGGGGTCAACGGGTCGGACGTCGAGTCCTGGCGCGTGCACGTGGCCGGGTTCGCCGTCCGGGACGCCAGCCGGCGGGCCTCGTCCTGGCGAGCCCAGGGATCGTTGGGCGAGCACCTGGCGGCGGCCGGCGTGGTGGGGATCGAGGGCATCGACACCAGGGCCCTGACCCTTCGGATCCGGTCGGCCGGGGCCATGCGGGCGGCTGTGTCCACGGTGGACCTGGACCCCGGGTCGCTGTCCCGGCGGGTCGGGGAGGTCTCCGGGATGGAGGGCGCCGACCTCGCCGCGGGCGTCTCCACGAGGGAGCCCTACCCGGCGTGGAGCGTCGTGGGGCCGGCCGCCACCGTGCACGGCCGGGTGTTCCGGGTGGCCGCCTACGACTTCGGGATGAAGCGCAACATCCTGCGGATGCTGGCCGAACATGGCTGCGAGGCAACGGTTTTCCCCGCCCGAACCCCCGCCGGAGAGGTCCTCGCCGGCGGCCTCGACGGCGTGTTCCTGTCGAACGGTCCCGGCGACCCCGCCGCCACCACCTATGGCGTGGAGGCCGTGCGAGGGCTGCTGGGGAAGGTTCCGGTGTTCGGCATCTGCCTGGGCCACCAGCTGCTCGGCCTGGCCCTGGGGGGCCGGACGTTCAAGCTGAAGTTCGGCCACCGGGGCGTGAACCAGCCGGTCAAGGACCTCGAGACGGGCCGGGTCGAGATCACCAGCCACAACCATGGCTTCGCCGTGGACCCGCGGGGCTGGCCCGACGCGGCGACGGGGGAGCGGCCAGTGGTGGCGACCACGCACGGACGGGCCGCCCTGACCCACTGGAACCTGAACGACGGGACCCTGGAGGGGCTGCGGTGCCTCGAAGTGCCCGCCTTCGGCGTCCAGTACCACCCCGAAGCGGCTCCCGGCCCCCACGATTCGCGGCACCTATTCGAACGGTTCAGGGAGCTGATGGCCGTTGCTTAGGCGCGACGACATCCGGACCATCCTCGTGATCGGCTCCGGTCCGATCGTCATCGGACAGGCCTGCGAGTTCGACTACTCCGGGACCCAGGCGTGCAAGGTCCTCCGGCGCGAGGGCTACCGGGTGGTGCTGGTGAACTCGAACCCGGCCACGATCATGACCGACCCCGAGTTCGCCGACGCCACGTACGTCGAGCCCCTCACGCCGGCCTCGGTGGCCGCCGTGATCGAGCGGGAGCGGCCGGACGCGCTGCTCCCGACCCTCGGGGGCCAGACCGCCCTCAACGTCTCGGTGGCCCTGGCCGAGTCGGGGGTGCTGGAGACGAACGGGGTGCGGCTCATCGGGGCGGGCCTCGACGCGATCCGGCGGGCGGAGGATCGGCTGGCCTTCCGCCAGACGATGGAGGCGGCGGGCCTGGCCATGCCGCCGTCGGGGCTGGCGGCCACGGTGGACGAGGCGCTGGACCTGGCCTCGGCCCTGGGGTACCCGGTGATCGTCCGGCCCTCGTTCGTCCTGGGCGGCGGGGGCAGCGGGTTCGCCTCGACCCCGGAGGAGCTCCGGCGCGTTGCCGGCGACGGCCTCGCCGCCAGCCCGGTCCACCGGATCCTGGTCGAGGTCTCGGTGTCCGGATGGAAGGAGTTCGAGCTGGAGGTGATGCGCGACGGCGCCGACAACGCCATCGTGATCTGCTCCATCGAGAACGTCGATCCGATGGGCGTGCACACCGGGGACTCCATCACGGTGGCCCCCGCCCAGACGCTCTCCGACCGCGAATACCAGGCCATGCGCAACGACGCCCTGGCTTGCATCCGGGCGGTGGGCGTCGACACCGGCGGATCGAACGTCCAGTTCGCGGTGAACCCCGAGGACGGCCGCAGGGTCCTCATCGAGATGAACCCCCGGGTATCCCGGT
>DASWCX010000360.1:0-3619 GCA_036395815.1 Actinomycetota bacterium
CGTTGATCACCCCGGCCGGGACGTCGGAGGTGCCCAGGACCTCGGTGAGCGTGACCGCGGGGAGCGGCTTCGTCTCGCTGGCCAGGACCACGACGGCGTTGCCGCCGACCACAGCGGGGGCCAGCCGCGAGACCAACCCGAGGAGCGCCGGCTCGTCGGGGGCCACGATCCCCACCACCCCCGTCGGCTCCGGGATGGTGAAGTTGAAATAGGGGCCGGCCACCGGGTTCACCGTGCCGAGCACGTGGTGGACCTTGTCCGACCATCCCGCGTACCAGACCCACCGGTCGACGGCGGCGTCGACCTCCCCGGCAGCATCCGCGGGGTCCGAGCCGCTCCGCTCGAGCTCGTCGGCGAACTGGGCCCGGCGGCCCTCCATCAGCTCGGCCATCCGGTACAGGACCTGCCCCCGGTTGTAGGCCGTCGCCCCGGCCCAGCCCTTGACCGCGCCGCGGGCCGCCCGGACGGCGTCGCGGAGGTCTTTCCGGGATGCTCTCGCCGGACGGGCCAGGATCTCGCCGTCGGGGCCGGCCACCGGGTAGGAGCGCCCCGATTCGGAACGCGGGAACTCCCCCCCGATGTACAGCTTGTACGTCTTTCGGACCTCCAGCCGGCTCATCGCCTCGCCCCGTCGCCCTGGATCGGCTCAAGGTGCAGGTACGGCTCCAGCCCGTGCAGGCCGCCCTCGCGCCCGAACCCGCTCTCCTTGTACCCGCCGAACGGCGAGCTGGGATCGAACCGGTTGAACGTGTTCGCCCAGATCACCCCGGCCCGCAGCCGCTCGGTCATCCACAGGATCCGCGAGCCCTTCTCGGTCCACACTCCGGCAGACAGCCCGTACGGGGTGTTGTTCGCCTTCGCCAGCGCCTCCTCCGGTGTGCGGAAGGTGAGGATCGAGAGCACGGGTCCGAAGATCTCTTCCCGCGCGATGCGGTGCGATTGGGAGACCCCGGTGAACAGCGTGGGGCGGAACCAGAAGCCGCGTTCGGGCAGATGGCATTCGGGCTGGTAGATCTCGGCGCCCTCCTCGATCCCCGACTCCACGAGCTCCTCGATCTTCTCCAGCTGCTGCCTGGAGTTGATGGCGCCCACGTCGGTGTTCTTGTCGAGGGGATCGCCCACCCGGAGGGTCTGCAGCCGGTCCTTCAGCTTGTCCAGCAGCGGCTCGAACACCGACTCCTGCACCAGGAGGCGCGAGCCGGCGCAGCACACGTGGCCCTGGTTGAAGTAGATCCCGTTGACGATCCCCTCGACGGCCTGGTCCAGGGGGGCGTCGTCGAACACGATGTTCGCCGCCTTCCCGCCGAGCTCGAGCGTCAGTCGCTTTCCGGTGCCGGCCAGGGCGCGGCGGATGGACTTCCCGACCTCGGTCGATCCGGTGAAGGCCACCTTCGCCACGCCCGGATGTTCGACCACCGCCGCCCCGGTCCTCCCCGCCCCGGTCAGGATGTTCACCACCCCGGGCGGCAGGCCGGCCTCCTGGATCACCTCGGCCAGCAGCAGGGCGGTGAGGGGGGTGGTCTCCGCTGGCTTCAGGATCGCTGTGTTGCCGGTGGCCAGCGCGGGGGCGAGCTTCCAGGCCGCCATGAGGATGGGGAAGTTCCACGGGATGACCTGCCCGGCCACTCCCAGGGGCCGGGCCGTCCGGTTCGGGAATGCGTAGTCGAGCTTGTCGGCCCAGCCCGCGTAGTAGAAGAAGTGGGCCGCGGCGAGTGGAAGGTCCACGTCGCGGGACTCCTTGATGGGCTTTCCGCCGTTCAGGCTCTCCATGACGGCGAACTCGCGGCTCCGCTCCTGGAGGGCCCGGGCGATGCGGAAGAGGTACTTCGCCCGCTCCTTCCCGGGAAGGTCCCGCCACCGCCCCTCCCAGGCCTCGTGGGCAGCCGTGACCGCGAGGTCGACGTCTTCCGGGCCCGCCTCGGCCACCTCGGCCAGGGGCTCTTCGGTGGAGGGATCGATGGTGACGAAGGACCGGCCGCTCTTGGGATCGACGAACTCCCCCCCGATGAAAACCCCGTAGCTCGGCTTGATCGAAACGATCTCGCGCGACTCGGGCGCCGGGGCGTACTCCCATGCGGGCGGCGGCGCCGGACGCCGGTCGGGCCGGCGTTCCAATTCCTTCCGTTCCCCCATGTCAGTCCACCGTGAAGTAGTCGGGGCTCTGGTAGGAGCCGGTCCGCTCCTTGTCGATCTGCATCAGCACGTCGTTCAGCAGGGTCGAGGCCCCGATCCGGAACAGGTCCGGGGTCATCCAGTCGGGGCCGAGCGTCTCGTGCAGGAGCACGAGGTACTGGATGGCCTGCTTCGCCTGCCGAACGCCGCCGGCGACCTTCACGCCGATCCGCCGTCCGGTGTCCCGATGGAAGTCCCGGGCGGCCTCCATCATGCAGAGCGCGGTTGGCAGCGTGGCCCCCGCGCCGATCTTTCCGGTCGAGGTCTTGATGAAGTCGGCACCCGCCGCCATGGCCAGGACCGAGGCCCGGCGGATCTGGTCGTACGAGCCCAGCTCGCCTGCCTCCAGGATCACCTTGAGGTGGGCCGGCCCGCAGGCCTCCTTCGACGCGACGATCTCCTCGAACGCCTGTCGGTACCGGCCGGCCAGGAAGGCCGAACGGTTGAGGACGATGTCGACCTCGTCGGCCCCCATGGCGACGACCTCCCGGATCTCGGTGAGGCGGGCCTCGAGGGGCGCCAGCCCGCTGGGGAACCCGCCGGCCACGCTGGCGACGTGGACCCCCGTGCCCCTGAGCTGGCCCGCCGCAACGGGCACCAGCTCCGGGTAGATGCACACGGCGGCGACCGACGGTATCGAGGCGTCGGCGGGATCGGGCCGGACGGCCTTCGCGCACATCGCGACGATCTTGCCCGGCGTGTCCGATCCCTCCAGGGTCGTGAGGTCGACGCACCGGATGGCGAGGTCCAGGGCCCACAGCTTGGCCTCCCGCTTGATCGATCGCTTGGCCAGCGCCGCCGCGCGTTCCTCCAGCCCGACCGCGTCCACCGGTACCGCGCCCGCCACCAGCGCGGCCGCGCCCGCCGCGCCGGAGACGGCACGCTCGATGCGCCGGTCGCGCTGGGCGATGTCCGAAGGAGCCTTCGCCATGAGGTCGCTCGCCGTGGAGGGAGATCGATGGTACCCCATCGAGTTACAGGCCCAGCCGGTCCAGCGAAGCCGGGTCCCGCTGCCAGTCCTTGATGACCCTGACCCGCAGGTCGAGAAACACCCGAGCCCCCAGGACGGCCTCGATCTCCTCACGGGCCTGCGTCCCGATCCGCTTCAGCATCTCCCCGCCCCTGCCGATCACGATCCCCTTCTGCGAATCGCGCTCCACCATGAGGCGACATGACAAGGTTACGAGCCCTGTCGCATTGTCGCGTTCGAATTCCTCGACCACCACGGCGATGGAATGGGGCACCTCCTCTCGAGTCAGGGCCAGGACCTTCTCCCTCACGATCTCCGCCACACGCAGCTCCAGCGGCTGATCGGTGGCCACGTCCTCCGGATACAGGGCATCGCCCTCCGGGAGCGAGGCCACGACGGCGCCGAGCAGGTCCTCCAGCCCGACCGCGTCCACCGGCACCACGCCCGCCACCAGCGCGGCCGCGCCCGCCGCGCCGG
>DASWCX010000361.1:0-2873 GCA_036395815.1 Actinomycetota bacterium
GCCCGGGCCGAAGGTCTCGTCATGCAGGAGCCCGAGCCCGCCTGACCGGCGCACGCGATACAGTCGCACGATGCTCGACCTCGCCGCGGCCTACTTCGAGACCCAGCAGCACGTGGCGGACCTGGTGCGCGATCTGCCGGACGCCGAGCTCGCCACCACGGTCCCGGCGTCTCCCGCGTGGAGCGTGAAGGACGTGGTCGCCCACGTGACCGGGGTGGCCGCCGACGCCGCCGACGGGCGCATCCCGCCCGACGTGGACCTGGTGCTGTCGTTGAGCGATCCAGAACACGCCGCTCGCCGGGAGGTCCTGACCGCGGCGCAGGTCGAGGAGCGCCGGGATCGGACCATCCACCAGATCCTCGATGAATGGACGAGCAGCCTCGACTCGCTCCTGCCCATGATCAGGGGCGAGCGACCGTTCCCCCGGCCCGTGCCGTTTGGCGACGCCATCGTGCTGACCGACCTCGCGGTCCACGCCCAGGACGTCAGGGGAGCGCTCCGAAAGCCCGGCGACCGCGACTCCGCGGGGGTCCGCGTGGCGCTGGCCAGCTACGCGGCGGCCCTGGCCCTGCGCCTCGCCATGCGGGGCGTCCCACCCCTCCGCCTGCGCTACGAGGGGAAGGAGCGACTGGTGGGCGAGGGCGAGCCGGCCGCCACCTTGTCGGGCGACCGGTTCGAGATCTTCCGGGCCCTGGCAGGCCGTCGAAGCACCGGGCAGATGCTCGCCATGGACTGGGAGGGCGATCCCACACCCTACGTCGAGCTCATCCCTGCCTACGGCCCGCCGGACGAGCCGCTGGTGGAGGGCTGAGCGGGTCGAACGGGGGGAAGAGCCGGAGCCCTGCCAGCGTTCCTCCGTACGAAGGCCACAACCCGAGAGGAGCTCATCAATGCCAGCCCTGACCCCCGACGACGTCCTGTCCCTCCCCCGGATCGCCCCGATCGACCCGGAGGCCGTGGACCGCCCCTTGCTGGGGGTGGTCCAGGCGCCGACGATGCTGGAGGGCGAAGGGTTCCAGGTCCGGCGGGCCTTCGCCGGGATCGACCTCCGGCACGCCGATCCGTTCGTCCTGCTCGACCACATGGGGGCGGTGGAGTACGCGCCGGGTGAGGCGAAAGGCGCGCCCGACCACCCGCATCGCGGCTTCGAGACCGTGACGTACATGATGGATGGGCAGCTCCGGCACCGTGACTCGAACGGCGGCGGGGGCGTGATCACCGACGGAGCCACCCAGTGGATGACCGCGGGCGCCGGCATCGTGCACTCGGAGATGCCGACCGAGGCCATCCTTCGAACCGGCGGGCTGTTCCACGGCGTCCAGCTCTGGGTGAACCTGCCGAAGCTCGAGAAGTGGACCCCGCCCAGATACCAGGACATCGAGGCGGGCCGGGTGTCGATGGTGGCCAGCGAGGATGGGGGCGCCGTGGTGAGGCTGATCGCCGGGGACCTGGCCGGCCACCGCGGGCCGGGGATGACCCACACGCCCATCACGTACGGGCACGCCACCGTGAGCGCGGGAGCCAGGCTTCGGATCCCGTGGCGGCCGGACTTCAACGCGCTGGCGTACGTGCTGGCGGGGAAAGGGACAGCCGGCGCCGAAGGGCGGCCCATCGTCGAAGGAGAGCTCGCCGTGTTCGGCTCAGGCGACGTGGTGACCATCGCCGCAGCCTCCCGGCAGGAGAGCCGCTCGGCGAACCTCGAGGTGTTGCTTCTCGGCGGAATGCCGATCCGGGAGGAGATCGCCTGGTACGGACCGTTCGTGATGAACACCCGAGACGAGATCGTCCAGGCCGTGGAGGACTACCGGGCCGGCCGGATGGGCCACATCCCGGCGGAACAGACCCCGGCCTGAGGCTCGCCGCGCCGCAGGCCCGCGCAATGGGCGACCGCCGGGGATGATGGAGGGTATGGAGAGCTTGCGGGGCCAGCTCCTGATCGCCGGAGCGGGCCTGATCGATCCGAACTTCAGGCGAACCATCGTCCTGATCGGCGAGCACAACGAGGAGGGAGCCCTGGGCGTGGTGCTGAATCGCCCGTCGCCCTTGACGGTCGGCGAGGCCATCCCATCCCTCGGCACGCTGGCATCGCCGGACGACCCCGTGTTCATCGGAGGCCCGGTCCAGCCGGAGTCGGTGGTCGTCCTGGCCGAGTTCGAAGAGCCGAAGGACGCCGGGCTGCTCGTGCTCGGTTCGATCGGGTTCCTGGTCGGTGAGGTCGAAGCGGGAGCGATCGACGCGGTTCGTCGGGCCCGGATCTTCGCCGGCTACGCCGGCTGGGGCCCCGGCCAGCTCGAGCGGGAGCTGGAGGAGGAGGCGTGGATCCAGGAGCCGGCCCTGCCCGAGGACGTCTTCACCGACACGCCGGATGAGCTGTGGACGATGGTGCTCCGCCGCAAGGGGCGGGACTTCGCCATCCTCGCGCTCATGCCCCTCGACCCTTCGATGAACTGAGGTCCCGACCCGCTACGGGCGGCGGCTGCCGTCGCGCCGGACGCTGAGCGGCTCGTGCACCGAACACCACTCCGAATGGTTGTAGATCGACAGGACCGTGGTGCACCCGCCGAACTCGCAGATCCGGCCGCGACGGGAGTTGGCCGCAGCCTTCCCCGCGAGCGGCGGGCCGAAGTGGACGCTCCGGTTGGCGGCCACCGTCAGACCCTCCGCCGGACGGGCCGGTGCAGGAGCGAGCGGCGTCCTCGGGAGGAGAACACGACTCGGGGCGGCGCGACCTTCATCCCCTCCCGGGTGAACTCGTCGGCCAGCTTGAGGCGCGCGGCCATCCGGCTCACGTCCCCCTGCTGGTCGGGGGTCACCAGGGTCACCCCGGTGCCGGACTTCCCCGCGCGGGCGGTTCGGCCCACCCGGTGCACGTA
>DASWCX010000362.1:0-3117 GCA_036395815.1 Actinomycetota bacterium
CCGACCGCGGAAGGTCGATATGGGCCACCGGCCGGGGGGGCTCGGACACGTCCCGAGGGGTCAGGCGGAAGTATCGCCGGTCCTGGGTCAGCACCATGGGCCTGCCCTCCCGGTTGCCCAGCACGACGGCCAGACCGGCCCGCCGGGCGGAGGGCAGGAAGATGACCTCGCCCGGTCGAAGGCCCGCCACGGCCTGACGGGTCTCCTCCTCGACGCCGCGCGCCCGGGCCCGGCGGCCCTCATCCCCGGCGGCGACGGCCCGCTGCCGGAGCCGCCAGTACTGGGCGAAGTCGCCGCGGTCGCAGGCCATGGACCGGTGGTAGCCCTCGAGGAACGCGCGATCCCGCTCGAGCTGCCGCTCCAGCGTGACCACGCCGCGGTCGGCCAGGAACTGCCCGAACGAGGAGTTGAGGAGATGGCGGGCCTCCTCGCGCGTGTAGGCCCGGACCAGGTTCACCGTCATGTTGTAGGAGGGTCGGAAGGAGCTCCGGAGCTCGTACGTCCGGGTGGAGGCCAGGCCGGCCACGCGTTCGAAGGGGACCTGGGTCTGGTACAGCACGACCCCGTAGCCGATCTCGTCGATGCCCCTTCGCCCGGCCCTCCCCGTGAGCTGGGTGTACTCCCCCGGCGTGAGCAGCTCGTGGCGCTCCCCGGAGAACTTCCACAGGTCCTCGATCACCACCGTCCTGGCCGGCATGTTGATGCCCAGGGACAGCGTCTCCGTCGCGAACACCACCCGGATCAGCCCGGCCTGGAACAGCTCCTCGACGGCCTCCTTGAACACCGGCAGCATGCCAGCGTGGTGGGCGGCGATCCCTGCTCCCAACGCCTCCCGCATGTCGAAGTAGCCCAGCGCGGCGAGCTCGTCCTCGTCGATCCACGCCGTCCGCGCGTCGGCGCGCTCCAGGATCCTGGCCTCCTCCTCGCGGGTGGTGAGCCGAACCCCCGCCTCCATCAGCCACCGGACGCTCTTGTCGCATCCGGCCCTGCTGAACACGAAGTAGATCGCCGGCAGCATGCCGCGTTCGTCCAGGACCTCGACCACCTCCTCGCGCCTCGGGGTGTACACGCGCCGGTGTCCCTCCCGAGGCCGGGACTGCACGTGCGTCACCCGGCGGCCGTCGGACCGGCGGCGGAACTCCCGGACCCGAACCTCCCGCTGGTCCAGGGAGACCAGGTAGGGGTTGGCGGTCGGCCGGCCCTCCTGTTCGACGTGCATGTCGTGGAGCTCCCTGCCGACGAGATAGAGGCTCTTCAGCGGGACGGGCCGGCGCTCCTCGATCACCACCCGGGTCGGACCGCGGAGCGCGCCGATCCATTCGCCGAACTCCTCGGCGTTCGACACCGTCGCCGACAGGCACACCACCGACACCGTCAGGGGCAGGTGGATGAGGACCTCCTCCCACACCGCGCCGCGGTAGGGATCCTGGAGGTAGTGGACCTCGTCCATCACCACCGTCTGGAGCCCGTCGAGGGTGGGGCTGTCCTCGTACAGCATGTTGCGGAGGACCTCGGTGGTCATCACAACCACGGGGGCCTCGGAGTTGATCGAGTTGTCGCCGGTCAACAGCCCCACCCGATCGGTGCCGTGGCGGGCGGAGAAGTCGCCGAACTTCTGGTTCGACAGCGCCTTGAGCGGCGTGGTGTAGAACGCCTTCCGCCGCTGGGACAGCGCCCGCTCGAGGGCGAACTCCGCGACCACGGTCTTGCCCGAGCCGGTGGGGGCGGCGACCAGGACGGACTCACCGCCGTGGAGGGCCTCGATGGCCGTCCGCTGGAACTCATCCAGCGGGAACGGATAGGACCTGGCGAATTTGGCGGGGTCGGTCATCTCCCGCCAAGTGTAGGTACCGTGCCTCGTCCTCCACGTGGCGGGCCAGCTTCCGGCCGTCTCCGGTCAGGTCGCCCGGACCCCGGAGGCGGCCGCGTGCTCCAGCAGCAGCTCGGTGAAACGGTCCGGCGCCTCCAGGTTCGACAGGTGGCCGACGCCCTCGATCACCTCGAGGAGGCCGCCAGGGATCTGGTCCGCCATCGGGGTGGTGGCCTCCGGAGGGATCAGGGCGTCCCCGGTGGAGGTGATCACCAGCGTGGGCACGTCGATGCCGGCGAGGTCCGGGTTCGAATCGGGGCGGTCCGCCATCCCGAGTGAGGCCGCGGCGATCGCCTCGGCCGGCTGGGCCGCGATGATGCCTTTCACCCGGCTCCACAGCTCGTCGCGCGGGTTCGCAGAGAGCAGGGGCGGCGGGCTCTCCACCAGGAAGGCGCTGCCCTCGGACCGGAGCCGGTCGGCCAGCGCTCGGCGGCGGTCCCGTCCGGCCTCGTCGTCCGGCCCGGCCTTTGTGTTGGCCAGCACCAACCCCGCCACCCGGTCCCGGTGCCGACGCCAGAACGCCAGCGCGACGTAGCCGCCCATCGACAGCCCGCAGACCACGACTCGATCAAGTCCGGCCGCGGTGGCCGCGTCCGCGGCGGCGTCGGCTGCGGCGTCCATCGTCATCACCGGTCCCACCGGCGGAGCGCCGCCGAACCCCGGGAGGTTCGGGGCCACCACCGTCAGGCCGGTCGCGGCCCGCACCTGCGGCTCCCACATGGAGGCGTCGAGCGGGAAGGCGTGGAGCAGCAGCAGTCCTTCGGTCATGCGCACCCCTTTCGGTTCGAGCTTCGCCTGTTCGCGCTCACCCCGCCGCCGGCGCCTGAGCCGGAGGCACCACGATGGACAGCCCGTCGGGGACGACGGTGAACGTGGCCGGGAGCCGCCCGAACCGCTCACCGTCCCCGTAGACATCGAACGGCCGCTCGGCCGAGATCTCGATCTCGCTGCCCCGCAGCATCTCGACGCTGGGATGGTCGACGTGCCGTCCGCTGAACACCTTGGGGAAGGTCTTCACGAAGGTGAACTTCGAGACCGCGCCCAACACGCAGAGGTCCAGCACCCCGTCATCCGACCTCGCCCCCGGCGTGACCTTCATGCCCCCGCCGTAGGACACCCCGTTGCCCACGGCCACCAGCATCCCGGGGAACGTTCGCTCCCGACCGTCCACCTTGATCCGGAACCGGCCGGGCTTGAACCGCGCCAGCGTGACGAAGGTCGAGTAGATGTACTTCGGGGTCCCCTTC
>DASWCX010000363.1:0-5713 GCA_036395815.1 Actinomycetota bacterium
CCCCGGTTCAACATCCGGTATCGCGACGACAAGTCCTACCCGTGGCTGGCCCTCACCGTGGCCGAGAAGTGGCCCCGGGCCCGGGTGATGCGGGGGCCGAAGCGGAAAGGGGTCCGGTACTTCGGCCCGTTCGGACACGCCTACGCCATCCGGGAGACGCTCGACTCCCTGACCCGGGTGTTCCCGGTGCGGACGTGTTCGAACTCGTTCTTCGACCAGCGGGCCAGGGCCGGCAGGCCGTGCCTGTACTACGACATCGGGAGGTGCGCGGGCCCGTGCGTGCCGAAGCTCACCGGAATCGCCGAGGAGCGATACCGGGAGCTGGTCGACTCGCTGGCCGAGTTCCTGGACGGCAACCACCGGCCCATCCTCCAGCGGCTCGACGCCGAGATGCGGGAGGCGGCCTCGCTCCTGGAGTTCGAACGCGCCGCGAAGCTTCGGGACCGGCTGTCCGCGGCGCGCAAGGCGATCGAGAGCCAGGAGATGGTGCTGAACCGGGCCGACGACATCGACGTCGTCGGCATGCAGGAGGATGACCTGGAGGCGGCGTTCCAGGTGTTCTTCGTCCGCCGCGGCCGGGTGATGGGCCGCAGAGGGTGGGTGGTCGACAAGGTCGAGGACATCGAGACGCCGGGGCTCGTGGGGAGCTTCCTCCGCGAGCTGTACATGGAGAGCGAGGAGGTGCCTCCGAAGGTCTTCGTGCCGGCCTGGCCGGTGGACCGGGAGGTCTTGGAGGAATGGCTGTCCAGCCTCCGGGGATCGAGGGTCCGGATCACGGTGCCGGCCCGGGGGGAGGGGCGCCGCTTGGTGCAGATGGTGAACCAGAACGCCCGGGAGGCGTTCGCCCGCCACAAGCTGCGGCGGGCCTCCGACTTCGGGGCCAGGTCCAGGGCGCTGGCCGAGCTGAGCGAGGTGCTCGGGCTGGAGGTCGCCCCGCTCCGGATCGAGGCCTACGACATCTCGAACCTCGGTCCCACGGACAAGGTCGGTTCCATGGTGGTGTTCGAGGACGGCCTGCCGAAACGGACGGATTACCGGCGGTTCGAGATCAAGGGAGTGCCGGGACAGGACGATTTCGCCAGCATGGAGGAGGTCCTGCGGCGGCGGTTCGCCAGGCTCGAGGGCGAGGGCGGGGGCATCGGCTCCGCGGGCCAGTCCCCACCCAACCCCCGCTCCGCCGACGCCCCCGCCCCATCCGCACCAACCGCGGTCCGCCGGCGCAGGTTCGCGTACCCTCCGTCCCTGATCGTGGTGGACGGGGGGCGGGGACAGCTGTCCGTGGCGGAGCGCGTCCTCGCCGACCGCGGGCTGCAGATCCCGGCCATCGGCCTGGCCAAGCGGCTCGAGGAGGTCTACCTGCCCGGCCAGCCGGAGCCGCTGGTCATCCCCAGGGGCTCCGAGTCGCTGTTCGTCCTCCAACACATCCGGGACGAAGCCCACCGCTTCGCCGTGACCTACCATCGGAAGAAACGGGCGAAGCGCTCCCTTCACTCCGAACTCGACGACATCCCGGGGGTGGGGGCTACCCGCAAGCGGGCGTTGCTGAAGCGGTTCGGTTCGGTGGCCCGCCTCCGGACGGCCTCCGTCGAGGAGCTTCAGGCCACCCCAGGACTGGGGCCGGCCATGGCCCAGACGATCCACGAAAGGCTCCACGGCGGCGGACCCGCCGACGCCGGGGAACGAAGGGCGGGCTGAAGGTGGCCACGACCACGGGACGGAAACCGAGGCGCAACCACAACCAGGAGATCGTCGACTTCACGGTGATCACCGGCCTGTCCGGGGCCGGGCGGTCGGAGGCCGCGAAGTGCCTGGAGGACCTGGGGTATTTCGTGGTGGACAACCTCCCGCCTACCCTGATCGGCAAGATGGCCGAGCTGGGGGGAGGTGCGGGTGGCCCGTCGCGGCTGGCGATCGTGGCCGACGTCCGGGGCGGGGTCTTCTTCAACGAGCTGTCCCAGGGGCTCGAGGACCTCAAGCGGCTCGGCATCCCCTACCGGATCCTGTTCCTCGAGGCGTCCGACGAGGACCTGCTCAACCGGTACGAGGCCACCCGGCGACGCCACCCCCTGGCGCCCGCGGACCGGGTGGTCGAAGGGATCCGGAAGGAGCGGCTCATGATGGAGTCGCTGAAGGGCGAGGCCGACCTCATCATCGACACGTCTGGGCTCTCCCCGCACGAGCTCCGCGACCGGATCCGCACCTCGTTCACGCGAAGCTCGGCGGCGGCGGGGCTCCAGATCTCGATCGTCTCCTTCGGCTACAAGTTCGGCCTGCCCCGCGACGTCGACCTCATCCTCGACGTCCGCTTCCTTCCCAACCCCCACTGGGTGCCGGAGCTCCGGCCACTGCCCGGCACGGACCCGGAGGTCTGCGACTACGTGAAGGGCCAGAAGGCCTACGGCGGGTTCATGGAGCGGCTCATGTCGCTGTTCGACGTCACCGTGCCCGGGTACGTGGCGGAGGGGAAGGCGTACCTGGTGATCGGCATCGGGTGCACCGGCGGGCGCCACCGGTCCGTGGTGGTGGCCGAGGACCTCGCCGGGTACTTCGCTGGGCACGACCTCCCCGTGTCCGTCGAGCACCGCGACCTCGACCGCGACTGAGGCGCGGGTCCGAACGTCCAGGGATACTAGGATTGTCGTGGCGCGCCCACGACACGGAAGCGCGACCCTGTGAGCATTCGATCCGAGGAGGAAGAGATGGGAGCCAAGATCGGGATCAACGGATTCGGCCGGATCGGTCGCAACCTGTTCCGGGCCGCCAGGCAGAGCGGGGCGGACTTCGACTTCGTGGCCGTCAACGACCTCACGGATCCCAGGACCCTGGCGAACCTGCTGAAGTACGACTCGGTGCTGGGACGGTTCCAGGGAGAGGTCGGGTACGACGACGACGGCCTGGTGGTGGACGGGACCCCGCTCAAGGTGGTGGCGGAGAAGGACCCGGCCAACCTTCCCTGGAAGGAGCTCGGCGCCGAGATCGTGGTCGAGTCGACCGGCCGGTTCACCAACGCCGAGGACGCTCGCAAGCACATCGAGGCCGGGGCCCAGAAGGTGATCATCAGCGCGCCGGCCAAGGGCGAGGACATCACCATCGTCATGGGCGTGAACGATCAGGACTACAAGCCGGAGGAGCACCAGGCCATCTCGAACGCCTCGTGCACCACGAACTGCGTTGTCCCCATGGCGAAGGTGCTCGCGGACGCGTTCGGCATCGACCGCGGGCTCATGACCACGGTCCATGCGTACACGAACGACCAGAACCTGCTCGACCTGCTGCACAAGGACCTCCGGCGTGCCCGGGCGGCCGCCATCAACATCATCCCCGCCAGCACGGGGGCGGCCAAGGCCTCCTCCCTCGCCCTGCCCCAGCTCAAGGGGAGGATGGACGGCATCGCCCTGCGGGTCCCCGTGCCGGACGGCTCGGTGACCGACCTGGTGTGCGTGCTGGAGCGAGAGGTGACGGCCGAGGAGGTCAACGAGGCGTTCCGGAAGGCGTCCGAGGAGGGGTCGCTCAAGGGCTACCTGGTGTACTCGGAGGACCCCATCGTCTCCAGCGACATCGTGGGTTCCCCGGCGTCGTGCACGTTCGACGCCCCCCTGACCATGGCCATCGGCAACCTGGTCAAGGTGCTGGGGTGGTACGACAACGAGTGGGGCTACTCGAACCGGCTGGTCGATCTCATTCGGTTGGTGGCGTCCAGGCTTTGAGCCCGGGGCGCCTTCGCACGATCCCCGATCTGGGGGACCTTGCCGGCCGCAGGGTCCTCGTCCGGTGCGACTTCAACGTCCCGCTGGAGGAAGGCCGGATCACCGACGACTTCCGGATCACGGCGACCGTGCCGACCCTCGTCGAACTGCTGGGCGGGGGGGCCAACCTCGTGCTGTGCTCGCATCTGGGACGGCCCAAGGGCCAGGTGGTCGAGCGGTACCGCCTCGACCCGGTGGCCAACCGGCTGGCCGACGCCCTGGGGCGTGAGGTGACGAAGCTCGACCGCGTGGTCGGACCGGAGGTCGAGGCGGCCGTGC
The DNA here is from genome assembly GCA_036395815.1 of Actinomycetota bacterium. Lineage (GTDB taxonomy): Bacteria > Actinomycetota > UBA4738 > UBA4738 > UBA4738 > DASWCX01. The sequence goes on from DASWCX010000363.1 coordinate 4,026, forward strand.
GGCAGCTTCCTCCTGGCTCCGTCGTGCTCCTGGAGAACCTCCGGTTCGAGCCCGGCGAGGAGGCCAACGATCCGGCGTTCGCCGACTCGCTGGCGCTGCTGGCCCAGGCCTACGTCGACGACGCGTTCGGGGCGGCTCACCGGGCCCATGGCTCCGTGGTGGGCGTGGCGGAGCGGCTTCCCTCGGCCGCCGGCCTGCTCATGCAGAAGGAGATCGAGGCCCTGTCCTCGCTGGTGGAGGGAGCCAGACGGCCCTTCGTGGCCATCCTGGGCGGGGCGAAGGTCTCCGACAAGCTCGACGCGATCAAGGCGCTGGTCGACCGGGTCGACGCGCTCCTGATCGGGGGCGCAATGGCCTTCACATTCCTCGCCGCCGCCGGCGGGACGGTGGGCAGGTCGCTCGTGGAGCCGGATCGGTTCGACGAGGTCCGGGAGGCCGCAACCGGGGCCCAGGAGAAGGGGGTGCTGGTCCAGCTGCCCGAGGACGTGGTGGCGGCCCCCGAGCCGACGCTCGACGCCAGGCGGGAGACGGTGCGGGCCGATGCCATCCCGGCGGGGCTCATGGGCCTCGACGTGGGGCCGCGCACGGTCGAGGAGTTCGCCCAAGTGATCGCCGAGGCCGGCACGATCTTCTGGAACGGGCCCATGGGGATGTTCGAGCTCGAGCCGTTCTCGGCGGGGACCCGCGGGGTGGCCTACGCCGTCGCCGGGTCGAACGCGTTCAGCGTGGTGGGCGGCGGAGACAGCCTGGCCGCGCTCCGCAAGTTCGACCTTCTGGACCGGGTCGATCACGTGTCGACCGGCGGCGGGGCGTCCCTGGAGTTCCTGGAGGGCCGGGAACTCCCCGGCGTGGCCGTCCTCATGGAGGAAGCCTGACCGTGTCCGAAAGGCGCCCCATCGTTGCGGCGAACTGGAAGATGCACAAGACGCATCTCGAGGCCATCCAGGCCGTGCAGCGCCTGTCGTATCTGCTCGACCGGGTCGACACCGACCGGACCGAGGTGGTGGTCTGCCCGCCATTCACGGCGCTTCGGAGCATCCAGGTGCTGATCGAGGGAGACCGCCTGGCGTTCGGGCTGGGCGCCCAGAACGTGCACTGGGAGGAGAAGGGCGCGTTCACCGGCGAGATCTCGCCCTCGATGCTGGCCGCCCTGAACTGCCGCTACGTGATCGTGGGCCACTCGGAGCGCCGGTGGGTCTTCGGCGAGACCGACGCCGCGGTGGCGAAGAAGGTCAGGGCGGTATTCGGGGCCGGGATGATCCCGATCCTGTGCGTGGGGGAGAGGATCGAGGAGCGCGACGCGGGCCGGACCGAGGAGGTGGTGACGGCCCAGGTGAAGGCGGCCCTTCACGGGCTGACGCCCTCGGACGCCTCCCGGCTCGTGATCGCCTACGAGCCCGTGTGGGCCATCGGAACGGGCAGGAACGCCGAACCCGCCGACGCCGGCGAGGTGATCTCGCTGATCCGAAGGACGCTGTCCTCGATGTTCGAACCGGACACGGGAGGGGTGGTGAGGGTGCAGTACGGGGGGAGCGTGAAGCCGGGGAACGCCCGTGAGTTCATGGCCCACCCGGAGATCGACGGAGCCCTTGTGGGCGGGGCCAGCCTCGACCCGGAGGATTTCGCCCTCATCGTGAAGGCCTGAGCCCAGTTCGTCCCGCAGCCGTACGATGGCTTCGGGAGACGCA
>DASWCX010000364.1:0-4697 GCA_036395815.1 Actinomycetota bacterium
CCAAGGTCATCTTGTTCACGGTGGACGAGTCCCGGGCCTCCATCTCCGAGGCCATCCAGGCGGGCGTCTCCGGCTACCTGTTGAAGGACGCATCGGCCGAGGAGCTGGTGAACGCGGCCCGCCTGGCGGTCGAGGGGAAGGCCGTCATCCACCCCCAGCTCACCAAGGCCTTCATCGAGGAGGTCCAGTTCGCCGACAAGCGCCCGGACGTCCCGGGACTCTCTGCCCGAGAGAAGGAGATCCTCCAGAAGGTGGCCTACGGGGCCACCACCAAAGAGGTCGCGCACGACCTCGGGATCTCCCCCCACACGGTGAAGACCCATCTCGAACGGATCTTCGAGAAGCTGGGGGCCAACGACCGGGCCCAGGCCGTGGCCATCGCCATCCGAAGCGGCCTGGTCGAGTAGCACCAGCCTCGCCGAAGGGCGCCGCACGGCGGCCGGGCGGTGTGCGCTTCCTCAATCGGCCTGGAGGTCGACCGATACCAAGGGTGTGCCCATCAAGCTGCTCCTGTGCGACACCGCGGACGGGCTGGCCCAGCTGCAATACGCCCTGCTCAAGTCGAGCTCCGACGTGGAAAGCGAGGCCGTGACCGATGGGTTCAGGGCCGTCGACGTCGCGGCGCGGATCCAACCCGACGTGGTCGTGGTCGAAGCGGGCCTGACCGGCCTGTCGGGGGCGGAGCTGGTCCGCCGGCTCATCGCCACGGTTCCCGAGACCAGGGTCATCTGCTGGACGTCCCTGGACTCCCCTTTCACCGCCGCCGAGATGATCGCGGCCGGAACCTCCGGATACCTGCTGAAATCAGACGGCCCCGAGGTTGTCGTCCGGGCGATCCGCTCGGTCCTGGACGGGAACGTCAGCATCAGCCCACGGGTCGCCGAGCTGCTGGCCGAGGGCTTCGCCGATCCGGCGCGCGCCTATGCCGAGATGAACAGCGTGGCGGTCGAGGAGCCGGAACCGGTCGAGGACGGCCTGACATCTGCCAAGGCCGACTTCCTGGCGAACGTCTCGCACGAGCTCCGCACCCCCATCACCGTGGCCAAGGGCATCGCCTACGTGCTTCGAAATCGCTGGGTCTCCGAAGAAGAGCGGGAGGAGTTCCTGGACAAGCTGAGCGACTCGCTGGAGAAGCTGATGATGATCGTCGACGAGATGCTGACGATCGCCGAGCTCGAGCAAGGGACGCTCTCGCTGAAGCTCACCGAGGTCGACCTGGCGCCGCTCATCCGCCACGCGGCCGACGAGGCGCACCGCCACTACCCGATCATCGAGATCCAGCGGCTGATCCCCGAGCGACTCCCTGCCCTGGCGGACCCGGTGCGGATCTCGGAGGTGATCCGCCAGCTCCTGGACAACGCGTGCCGGTACTCCCCCGAGGACCGGCCGGTCAGCATCCGGGCTCGGACCGTGGACGAGGGCGTGGTGCTGTCGGTGACCGACCGTGGTCTTGGGATGGCCCGGGAGGTCGTGGCCCAGGCGTTCAACGAGGCCTTCACCACCGGCGAGGACATCCTCCGAAAGGAGCGGTCGGGGATCGGGATCGGTTTGCACATGGCGAGGCGCCTAGTGCTTCAGCACGGCGGCATCATCTGGGCCGATCCCGTCCCTGCCGGCGGCACCCGGGTCTCCTTCTGCCTCCCGGCCCACCGCGGCGAGAAGATCCTGACGCCGCCCAAGCTCTCGAACGAGGACATCGGACCCCCCGAGGATCGGTACGATCGCCCCACGATCACTTGGTCGTAGCCGCTCAGCCCATGGTCACCTGGTCGTAGCGGTCCACGACCTCGCAGACCTTCCGGAGCGCGTCCCACAGCTCGGTGGCCCGGCCACCGGTGAAGTCCCGCTCGGCCATGGGCATTTGCTCGAACAGGACGGTTGGCGTCCCCGCCCGCGCGGCCTCGAGGGCGATCCGAAGGTTCGGCAGGTTGCCCGGGCCATACGGGGCGTCGCATACGACGAGAAGGTCGGCGCGGCGGATCATGTCCCGGCACTCGTCGGCCGACCCCTCGTCGATCTCCGAGAACGGCGGCACCGTCACGCGCAGCAGGTTCATCCGCTCGGCCACCACCGCGTCGGTGTCGGTGGCGTGCAGGACGCCCACGCTCACGTCGTAGCCGGCCGCGGCGAGCCGCCGAAGCAGCGGCGCGCCGCGGCCGGCGCCACCGATCACATGGGCCCGACGACCAAGCGGGGTGGGGACGGCACGAGGAGGCCCCACCCGGACGGCCGGGCGTCCCGTGAGCTCGTCCGCCACCACCTCGCCCTCCACTCCGTACACACTGCGCAGGAGGCCGCCCGTCACCACGTGCTCGGGTACACCTTCGGCCACCACCCGCCCTCGGTGGAGCGCGATCATGCGGTCGCAGGTAGCCGCGGCGACGTTCAGGTCGTGGAAGATGGCCAGCACAGCCGTCCCGTCCCGTTCGGCCAGCCCGCGCACGATCGACAACAGGTCGAGGACGTGGCGGATGTCGAGATGGGTGGTGGGTTCGTCCATGAGCAGCGCCGGGGCCTCCTGGGCCAGCGCCTGGGCCAGGACGACCCGGCGCTGCTCCCCTCCGGACAGCTCCTCCACCGGCCGGTCCGCCAGGTGTTGGACCGAGGTGGCCACCATGGCGGCCCGGACCCTGGCCCAGTCACGCGGACTTCCGCCTCCCCAGGCTGAAAGGTGGGGGGTCCGGCCCATCAGGACCATCTCCAGTGCCGTGAACGAGAACGCGGGGACGACGTCCTGGGGAACCACGGCCACCAGCCTGGCCGCCTCCCTGGCCCGGAGCCGGTAGGGGTCCCGCCCCGAGAGCCAGACCGTGCCCCTGACGGGGCGAAGGGCTCGGGAAGCCACGCGGATCAGCGTGGTCTTGCCCGAGCCGTTCGGGCCGACCAGCCCCACGACCTCGCCCGGCTCGACGGTGATGGTCACCCGGTCCACGACGGGGGGGCCGCCGTAGCCGGCGGTCACCCCGTCGAGCACCAGCCCCGGATCACGCGCGGGCACCGGCCCTCCTGCCCTCTCGCCGAAGCAGGTACAGGAAGAAGGGACCGCCCAGAAGCGCGGTCACGATGCCGACGGGGAGCTCCTGCGGAGACAGCGCCGTCCGGGCCACGAGGTCGGCCAGGATCAGCAACGTCGGTCCGGCCAGCAGCACGGCCGGGAGCAGGCGTCGATGGTCGGCCCCCACGACCAGCCGAAGCAGGTGGGGGGTCATCAGGCCGACGAAGCCAATCACGCCGGCCACCGACACTGCGCACGCGGCGAGGAGGGCCCCGACACCGATCGTCCGCCGCTTGAGGCGCATCACCTCAACACCAAGCTGGGCCGCACGCTCTTCCCCCAGCGAGAGCAGGTTCAGATCGTGAGCGGTCAGGGCCGCGGCCGCCAACCCCAGCGCGATGAGCGGGACGACCGCCCCGATCGCCTGCCAGCCCTGGCCAACCAGGCCACCCAACAGCCATGCGTAGATGTCCCGGACCTGCTCACCGGAGAACGACATCACGAGGGACATCGCGCTCGAGATCACGGCGGCCACGGCAATCCCGGCCAACAACAACGTGGCCACCTGCACCGTCGGTCCGATCCGGGCCAACCGGTACACCAGGAACGCGGTGAGGAGCGCGCCGACGAAGGCGGCCAGCGGAACGCCGAAGGCGCCCACCGCCCCCGAGCCGGCGAACACGATGACCGCGATCGCCCCCAGCGCGGCGCCGGAGGAGACCCCGATGATCGCGGGGTCGGCCAAAGGGTTTCGGAACAGGCCCTGGAACACGGCGCCCGATGCGGCCAATGCTGCCCCGACCACCGCCGCGAGCACCACCCGGGGGAGGCGAAGCTGTAGCAAGATCACCTCGGTCGATACGGGGACGCCGGCCGGGCGGGCGGTGAACCCGAGCTTCCACGCGATGACCCGAACGCTCGTCCACGGCGAGATCCATACGGTCCCCACCGCCACGGCGAGAAGAAACGACGCCAGGAGCACCGCAACGAGCACGGCGAGGACCCGGGCGTACCGGCGTGGCGCGATCATCCGAACGATTCGGGATGCAGCGCCCGAGCGAGGAGTCGGAGCCCTTCGACCACCCTCGGGCCCGGCCTGCTCACGAGGTCCGCATCGATGGGGACCACGCGTCCTGCGGCGTTCGCCGCAATCGTGTCGAAGCCGGGCCGAGAGGCGACGGCCTTCGGGCTGGCCCCCGACTCGGACGAGACCAGATACACCTCCGGGTCCTGGCGGACGAGGTCCTCCACCGACCACTGGGGATAGTCGCTCTTGGCCCGAGCCGAGACCGACCGGCAGCCGGCCAGGCCGAGGAGGTCCCCGATGAAGGTATCCGGTCCGACGGTGGTGAGCGGCGGGTAGTAGACCTCGTAGAAACACGACACGGCGGGATCGCCGGCGACGCGTGCTTCAACGTCGGCCGCCCCCGCCTGCATCTTCGCCACGATCGCACCGGCGGCACCGACCGTCCCAGTCAACCGCCCGACGGTCTCGATGTCGTGGAACACGTCTGCCAGGTCGGTGGAGTCGGTGGTAAACACGGGCACGCCGAGGTCACGCAACCGCTTCTTCCACTGGTCACCCCCGGAGATCGTGAGGAACAGGTCGGGCCGAAGCGACACGACCTTCTCGATGTTGGGGTCCACCCCGAAGTCGCCGGCACCTCCGATCTCATCGATCCCCTTCGCCGCCGCGGGATAG
>DASWCX010000365.1:0-4544 GCA_036395815.1 Actinomycetota bacterium
CGGCGATGTACGGCCCACGGTCGTTGATTGTGACAGTGACCGAGCGTCCGTTGTCCAGATCCGTCACGGTCACCACGGTCCCGAACGGCAGCGTCTTGTGGGCGGCGTGATAGCCGGAGCCGCACCCCGACCACGAGTACCAGGAAGCGTCGCCGAACTCGACGCCGGCGGGGGTCGCCGGCGCCGGCCCCTTGTCCTCGACCCGGTCCACCGGCGCCACCACCACCACCTGGGAGACCAGCTCCCTCGCCCTCTCCTTGCCGTTCCTGTACGTGACGAGATAGGTGGCCTGGGCCTTCCCCACCGTGCCCGGCGTGACCACGTTCACCTGTCCGGGCGCCAGCGCCTTCGAGTACCGGATGAGGGTTTGGAAGGGGACGTCGACGATCTGGGTCTCCTCCATCTGCTGGATCCTGACCACCCGGATGCCGACGCGCGGGCTGATGGGCGAATCACCGGACGGCTTCACCACGTCCATGGGATGAACGGTGACGCCGAGGGCGTCGAGCATCTGCGACACACTCGCCGCGTTGGTCAACACGAACTCGCGCCGCCGCCGGCCGAGCTTGAGCTTCACCATGACGAGCTGTCCCGCTTTCGACGGTCCCCCTTCCGCGGGATTCTCCCCCGCGACGGCGTGGGCCGCGCGAAGCATCTGGCCCTTCACGCCCCCCACCACCCAGGCGCCGACGGAGCCGTGCGCACCGCGGAATCCACCGCCGGGCACCCTCAAGTTCAGGGTGCGACCGTCATGGCTTCCAGCGAACGATGTCGAGGTCTGGAGCAGGCTCGCTCCGGTCAGGATCACGAGAGCCGAGATTCCCCCGCGCCGCACCTTCATCCACATGTCCACACCGTCCCGAAGATCGCGGCGGGGAGAAGTGCCGCCCACTCGGGCGGCGCCGCGGTGGCGAGAGCCCGCCGACCCTAGCAAAGCCTCAACCTCAAGTGCAACCTGTCGAGCGAACGCCCGTTCGGCCGGGGAAACGGAGGGAGGGCTGAGCTCTAGCGGAGGAGAGGGAACGCCTCGAGCGCCGAAGCGGCGGTGCGCTCAACCATCCGATCGAGGTTCACGCCGCGGATCTCCGAGAGGGCGCGAGCCACGGCCATGGCGTTCGCGGGGTGATTCGGCCTCCCGCGCTCCGACTGCGGTGCCAGGAAGGGGCTGTCGGTCTCGGTCAGCAACCGGTCCTCCCCGGCCGTCGCGGCCGCCTCGCGCAGGTTCGGTGTGTTCCGGTACGTGAGGTTGCCGGCGAAGGAGACGAAGTAGCCGCGACGGGTGGCCTCGGCCGCCAGCGAGCCGTCGCCGGAGAAGCAGTGCAGCACGACCCGCTCCGCCGACTCCTCGGCGAGGATCCGCATCGCGTCCTCCCACGCCTCACGGACGTGGACCACCAGCGGCTTGCCGGTCTCCCGGGACAGGGCGATGTGCGTGCGGAACGCGCTCTGCTGGTCCTCGGGCGGCGACAGCTTCCGGTAGTAGTCGAGCCCGGTCTCGCCGATCCCGACCACCAGCGGGTCGGCCAGGAGCTCCTCCACGACGGATCCTGCCTGCCGGTCGAACCCCGAGGCCGTGTGGGGGTGCATGCCGGCGGTGGCGAACACCCCCCGGAACGACTCGGCCAGCTCGAGCGACCTCCGGCTGCTGTCCGGATCGATACCCACGCAGACCAGCCGGCTCACCCCAGCCGCGCGCGCCGCCGCCACCACCTCACCCGGCTCCTCCTCCATGAGGAACAGGTGGCAGTGGGTGTCGACCGCGCCGCCCTCGTCGGGCTCGACCACCGGCAGCTCCACGGAGGGATCGACGCCGGGGTCGCTGAGCGATTCCACGGCGGCGGTCAGTCCTCGAGCCGCGGGAACAGGGAAGCTCCCCTGTTGGTCGGCGACCCCGGCCGCAGGCGGCCCCACTCACCCGCCTCCGGCAGGACCTGCGACGAAAGAGGCTCCTCGATCCCCAGTTGCTGCCACAGGGCCTCCGCCGCCGAGGGCATCACGGGCGAGGCGAAGACGGCGACCAGCCGCAGCACCTCCAACGCCTGATACAGGGCGTCGCCCAGATCCCTGCGGCGGGCCTCCTCCCTCGCCAGCGCCCATGGAGCGACCTCGACCAGGAAGCGATTGGCCTCGCGAACGAAGTAGTCCAGGGCCGTGACGGCGCCGGTGAGGTCCAGGGCTTCCATGGAGGTGTCGAATCGCTTCGCCAGGTCGCGGCCAGCGTCGGGCATGCGACCGCCCTGGTCCGATGGCTCGGGGCCGACCCCGTCGAAATACGAGCCGACCATGGCGAGCACCCGGCTGGCCAGGTTGCCCAGCCCGTTCGCCAGCTCGGAGTTGTACCGGGCCAGCATGGACTCCCAGGAGAAGCTCCCGTCCTGCCCGAATTGGACCTCTCGCAGGAAGTAGTACCGGTAGGCGTCGACCCCGAAGTGGTCGATCAGCTCGTACGGGTGGATCCCGGTGAGCTTGGTCTTGGACATCTTCTCTCCGCCCACCAGCAGCCAGCCGTGGGCGAGGATGGTGCGCGGCACCTCGAGCCCGGCGGCCATGAGCATGGCCGGCCAGATCACAGCGTGGAACCGGATGATGTCCTTGCCGACCATGTGGACGTCGGCCGGCCACGTTCGTTCGAACCGCGCCTGATCGTTCCCGAACCCGGCCGCGGTGATGTAGTTCTGGAGGGCGTCGATCCACACGTAGATCACGTGCTTGGGATCCCACGGCACGGGGATGCCCCATTCGAAGCTCACCCGGGACAGCGACAGGTCCTGGAGCCCTCCCTTCACGAAGGAGACCACCTCGTTGCGGCGCTCGGCGGGCTGGATGAACTCGGGATGCTGCTCGTACAGCGCCAGGAGCCGGTCCCGGTAGTTCGAGAGGCGGAAGAAGTAGTTCTCCTCCTCGAGCCACTCGACAGGCCGGCCGTGGATGGGGCAGTTGCCGTCGACGAGCTCGGACTCCACCTTGAACTCCTCGCAGCTCACGCAGTACGGCCCCCGGTACGTGCCGGCGTAGACGTCGCCGCGGTCGTGGATCAGCTGCACCAGTTCCTGGACCGGCCTCTCGTGGCGCTCCTCGGTGGTCCTGATGAAGTCGTCGTTCGAGATCAGGAGGCGCTCCCAGACCTCCTTCCATCTGGGGATGATCTGGTCCGTCCAGGTCTTGGGGTCGAGGCCGTGCTCCTGCGCGGTGAGGGCGACCTTCTCCCCGTGCTCATCGGTCCCCGTCAGGAAGAACACCTTCTCCCCGCGAAGCCGGTGGTAGCGAGCGATCACGTCGCAGGCCACCGTCGTATAGGCGTGTCCGATGTGCGGCACGTCGTTCACGTAGTAGATGGGGGTGGTGATGTAGAAGGTGTCCTTGGTCGGGCCCACGGTCCGGCCATTGTAGGGCCGGGTCGGGCCTGTATCGTGGCCCGGCCGTGAAGCGTCGGATCGACCCCGGTGTCCTGCTGTTGCTCACCCCGTTGATGTGGGGGGCCACGTTCCCGGCGGGCAAGCTGGCCCTCCGGCGGCTACCGCCGCTCACGTTCATGGCATGGACCCGCGGGCTTGGGTTCCTGGCGATCCTGGCGATGGTGCCGCTGCTCCGGCGGGGCGAAGGACCGAAGCGCCCGGCCCATCAGGCGATCGGGCCGGGGGTGCTGCTCGGTGGGCTGATCTTCCTGGCCTACGTGCTGCAGACCGAGGGCCTGGCCCGAACGACCGCCACGAACGCCGGGTTCATCACCTGCCTGTACGTCGTGTTCACGCCGATCCTGGTCGCGGTGGTGTTCGGCCAGCGCGTCCCCCGGGCGGCGTGGCTGGCGGTGCTCCTCTCGCTCATCGGCATGGCGCTGCTGTCGATCCGGGACCTCGGGCACGTACGGCTCCATGCCGGCGACATGCTCGTGCTGGCCAGCGCCGTGGCGTGGGCGGGGCACGTGACCGGGGTGGGGTACTTCGCCCCGAGGTTCCCGGCGTGGACCATCTCGCTGGCCCAGATGGCGGCGACCGCGGTCTTCCAGCTGCTGGCCGTCTCCTCGACCGGTCTTCGATTCCACGACGTCGCGTCGGCTTCGGTGTGGCCGCTCCTGATCGTCACGGGGGCTGTCGGGTCGGGCGTGGCCTACACCCTCCAGGTGATGGGGCAGCAGCGCGTCACGGCCACGCGCGCCGTGGTCCTGTTGGCCGGAGAGTCGGTGTTCGCGGCGATGTTCGCCGCGGTCTGGATCGGCGAACGGCTCTCCGCGCACCAGTGGCTCGGCGCGATACTCGTGCTGGCGGCGATGGCCTATTCGGAGCTGTCGGCCCGCCGCCCGCCCGAGCTCCGGTTCGAACCCGCCTCGGCCCCCTGATTGAAGGAGGTACGGGCGACCGACCGGCGCGCCATGCGCTGCTCTTTGCGCTGCTCGGTGTTCTTCCCATCGGGGTCTTCTCCATGGGCGGGCTCGCTTTCGGCCTTCGGGCTTTTCGGGCAACCCGAGCCGCTCGATGGAGGGGCGTCGCCGTCGCTGCGATTGTCCTCGGCGCTCTGGGGATGGCCTGGTCCGCCTACGTGGCAAC
>DASWCX010000366.1:0-5323 GCA_036395815.1 Actinomycetota bacterium
GGCCGCCGGGTACGTGTACAACGCGCACCTGTCGGCGTTCGGCACCCTGGGCTCGGTTTCAGCGGGAACGATCATCGGCTACGTGGGCAACAGCGGCGACGCTCAGGGCGGGGCTCCGCACGACCACTTCGAGTGGCACCCGAACGCGATCCCCAAGAACCCGCATGTCAGCTCCTACGGGTACAGCGTGATCGGCGACGCCATCGACCCCTACCCGTACCTGAACCAGGTCTGCTGAGCCGCCTCGGGCGGGCCCGAACCTACCCCTGGGTATACTCGCGGCGCGATGAGCGCCGTCTCACGCGACGAGCCCTGGATCTTCCGCACCTACGCGGGGTTCGCCACACCGTCCGCGACCAACGCCCGGTTCAAGCGCAACCTGGAGAAGGGGCAGACGGGGCTGTCGGTCGCCTTCGATCTCCCCACCCAGACCGGCTACGACAGCGACGCCCCGATGGCGCGGGGCGAGGTGGGGCGGGTGGGCGTTCCGGTCTGCCATCTCGGCGACATGCGCGCGGTGTTCGACGGCATCCCCCTCGACCGGATGAACACCTCGATGACCATCAACGCCACCGCCACGTGGCTGCTGGCGCTGTACGCGTGCGTCGCAGACGAGCAGGGGATGGCCCTGGGGGCTCTGGCGGGGACGACCCAGAACGACATCCTGAAGGAGTTCCTGTCGCGCGGGACCCACATCTTCCCCCCCGGGCCGTCGATGCGACTGACCACCGACCTGATCACCTGGACGGTGCGGGAGATCCCCAGGTGGAACCCGATCAACGTGTGCTCCTACCACCTCCAGGAGGCCGGGGCCGGCCCGGTCCTCGAGCTGGCGTTCACCCTGGCCAACGCCATCGCGGTCCTAGATGCCGTTCGGGCCACCGGCCGGATGTCCGATGAGGAGTTCCCCGGCCTGGTGGGGCGGATCTCGTTCTTCTGCAACGCCGGCATCCGGTTCGTCGAGGAGACGTGCAAGATGCGGGCCTTCGTCGCCCTGTGGGACCGGGTGTGCCGCGAGCGGTACGGGGTCGAGGATCCGAAGCTCCGGCGGTTCCGGTACGGTGTGCAGGTCAACTCCCTGGGGCTGACGGCGCAGCAACCCGAGAACAACGTCTACCGGATCCTCCTGGAGATGCTCGGTGTGACGCTGTCGCGGGACGCCCGCGGCCGGGCCGTCCAACTTCCGGCGTGGAACGAGGCGCTGGGGCTGCCCACGGCCTGGGACCAGCAATGGTCGCTCCGGGCCCAGCAGATCCTGGCCCTGGAGACCGACCTCCTCGAGCACGGAGACCTGTTCGAGGGGTCGAAGGTCATGGCCGAGCTCACGGACCGGATCGCCACGGAGGCGTGGGAGGAGCTCCAGCACGTGCTGGACCGGGGGGGCAGCGTCGAGTCGCTCTCGTACATGAAGGAACGGCTGGTGGCGAGCCTGTCCCACCGGTTGCGCGAGATCGAATCCGGCCAGCGGGCGGTGGTGGGGGTCAACCGGTACGAGGAGACCGAACCCGGCCCGCTGGCCGCATCGGTGGGGGAGGGACTGGCCGGCGTCGAACGGATCGAGCAGGCCACCGAGGACGAGCAGATCGAACGGCTCCGCCGGTGGCGGACGGACCGGGACGATGCCGCCGTGCGGCGCGCCCTGGACGAGCTGCGGCGGGCCGCGGAGACGAGTGAGGAGAACCTGGTCCCCGCGTCGATCGAAGCCGCCCGAGCGGGCGTGACCACGGGCGAATGGGCCGGCGCGCTTCGCGAGGTGTTCGGCGAGTACCGACCGCCCACCGGCGTGACCGGGGTGACCGGGGTGACCGGCCAGCCGGAGGCCAGCCGCCGGGACGACGGCTCGTTCGCGGAGGCCCGGGAGCGGGTGGCCGCCGCCGCCCAGAGGCTCGGCGTGCCCAGGGTTCGGATGCTCGTTGGCAAGCCGGGCCTGGACGGCCATTCGAACGCCGCCGAGCAGGTGGCCGTGCGGGCCCGGGACGCCGGGTTCGAGGTCATCTACCAGGGCATCCGGCTGACCCCGGCAGAGATCGCCCGGGCCGCGGCGGACGAGGACGTCCACGTGGTCGGCGTCTCCATCCTGTCCGGCGCCCACATGCTGCTGGTGCCCGAGATCCTGCGATGCCTTCGCGCCGAGGGCGTGGACCCGTCGAAGGTGCCGGTCGTGGTGGGCGGCATCATCCCCGACCGTGACGCCGAGGAGCTCCTGCGGGACGGCGTGGCCCGGGTCTTCACCCCCCAGGACCACGATCTGACCAGGACCATCGGCGAGATCGCCTCGCTGCTCCGCTAGCCCGGGCCGAACGCGAATGCGGGGGATGGTGTTGGACCGGCCCGGACAGCCGCTCCGGGCGGCCGAGGCGCCCGAGCCAGAGCCCGGCCCCGGCGACGTCCTGGTCCGGGTCCATGCATGCGGGGTGTGCCGCACCGACCTCCACATCTTCGACGGCGAGCTCACCGAGCCGAAGCTGCCGCTGGTCCTGGGCCATCAGATCGTCGGGACGGTGGAGGCGGCCGGTCTCGAGGTCGAAGGCGTCCGGGTGGGGGACCGGGTGGGGATCCCCTGGCTCGGGTGGACGTGCGGGGAGTGCCGGTACTGCCTGTCCGGACGGGAGAACCTGTGCGACCGGGCCAGGTTCACCGGCTACCACCGGGACGGCGGCTATGCCGAACTGACCGCGGCGGACGCCCGGTTCTGCTTCCTCATCCCCGAGGGCTACCCGGACCTCCAGGCCGCCCCGCTCCTGTGCGCGGGGCTGATCGGGTTCCGGTCCTACCGGATGACGGGCGACGCCGAGCGACTGGGCATCTACGGCTTCGGGGCAGCCGCGCACATCGTCGCCCAGGTCGCTCGGAGCGAGGGCCGCCGGGTGTTCGCCTTCACCAGGCCCGGCGACACCGACGCCCAGGCCTTCGCCACGGAGCTCGGCGCGGAATGGGCCGGAGGTACAAGCGAGCCGGCCCCCGAGGAGCTGGACGCAGCCATCATCTTCGCCCCGGTCGGGGACCTGGTGCCCGTGGCGCTGCGGGCGGTGGCCAAGGGGGGGACCGTGGTGTGCGGCGGCATCCACATGAGCGACATCCCGTCGTTCCCCTACGAGATCCTGTGGGGCGAGCGCGTGGTCCGATCGGTGGCCAACCTCACCCGGCAGGACGCCGTGGAGTTCCTTCGGCTGGCTCCCACCGTCCCGGTCAGGACCCGGGTCGAGCCCTTCCCGCTGGAACGGGCCAACGACGCGCTGGCGAGCCTCCGGGCCGGCGCGGTCAGGGGCCAGAACGTGATCGTGCTCGATGAGCCCGAAGATCAACCGCCGACCCCAGATGGGGCCTGGCCTTGACGGGCCAAAGCCCCGGTGCTTCAGTGGCCCACACGGCACGGAGCGGTCAGGAGGACTGATGGGGACGCAGGAAACGCTGGCAGAACGGGCGGAGATCGACGCCCTTGTCGAGGGCAGGACGGTCGGGGACCTCCTTCTGGAGAACGCGGAGCGGCACGGCGAGGAGCCCGCGGTCTCATGGAAGGAGGGCGGGGCGTGGCGGAGCCTCACCTGGCGCGAGTACCGCGAACGGGTGGCCGAGGCCGCCATGGGCCTTCGCTCCCTCGGGGTGGGGCGGGGCGACTTCGTGGCGATCATGGCGAAGAACCGCCCCGAGCACCTGATCGCGGACCTGGGCGCGCTGCACGCGGGAGCCACCCCCGTCTCGTTCTACAACACGCTGGCTCCGGAGCAGATCGGGTACATCGCCGGCCACTGCGAGGCGAAGGTCGCCGTGGTGGAGGGCCGGGAGTTCATGCAGCGGTGGGAGAAGGTGAGGGCCGATCTCCCCGCCCTGGAGAGTGTCGTGCTGATCGAGGACGCCGAGGAGTTCGCCGAATACGACTGGGTGCAGTCCTGGGATGCGGTGCTGGCCAGGGGCCGGGAGGCCCTGGCCGCGCCGGGCGGGCCGGAGGCGTTCGAGGCCATGTGGCGGGAGGTGAAGCCCGGCGACCTGGCCACGCTGGTGTACACGTCGGGCACCACGGGGCCGCCGAAGGGCGTGATGATCACCCAGCGCAACGTCCTGTGGACGTGCTGCTCGCTCGACCGCACCGGTTCGTTCACCACCGGCCTCCGCGCCATCTCCTACCTTCCGCTGGCCCATGCCCTGGAGCGCCTGAGCACCCACTACCTCTCCACATACAAGGCGGCCCACGTCTACTTCTGTCCCGAGGTCATGCAGGTGTTCGAGTATGTGCCCGAGGTGCGTCCGCAAGTCTTCGCCGGCGTCCCCCGCCTGTTCGAGAAGCTTCAGGCGGGGATCGTGGCCGCCCTGGCCGCCGAGCCCGACGAGCGCAAACGGAAGATCGCGCTGCGGGCCATCGAGACCGGGAAGAAGGCGGTTCGCCTCGAGCAGGAGGGGAAGCGGGTGCCGATCGGGCTCCGGCTCCAGCGGGCGCTGTTCGACCGATTGGTCTACTCGAAGATCCGAGACAAGATCGGGCTCGACCAGGCCGAGCCGGTGGTGAGCGGCGCCGCTCCGATCCCGAGGGACGTGCTCGAGTTCTTCTGGGGCATCGGGCTGCCCATCATCGAGGGCTACGGGATGACCGAGAGCTCCGCCCCGGCCGCCGTCGGCCGAGGCAAGGAGACCCCGATCGGGACGGTGGGCCCGGCCATGCCCGGCTGCGAGGTGGTCCTGGCCGAGGACGGCGAGGTGCTGATCCGGGGCGGCAACGTGACCGCCGGGTACTACAAGGATCAGGAGAAGACCGCCGAAGCGTTCGATCCCGACGGCTGGCTCCACACGGGCGACATCGGTGAGCTGGACGGAAAAGGGAACCTCCGGATCGTCGACCGGAAGAAGGAGCTGATCATCACGGCGGGGGGGAAGAACATTTCTCCGTCCAACCTCGAGAGCCTCCTGAAGCACCACCCACTGGTGGGGCAGGCCGTGGCCGTCGGGGACCGTCGCCCCTACATGTCCGCGCTGATCGTGCTTGACGGCGAAGTGGCCCCGGGATGGGCCGCGGCGAACGGGGTGCCGTTCACCACCATCGGCCAGTTCGCCCGGGAGCCCCGGGTGGTGGCCGAGATCCAGCAAGCCGTGGACCAGGCGAATCAGCACGTCTCTCAGGCCGAGTCCGTCAGGCGGTTCGCCATCCTCCCGGCCGAATGGACGGTGGACAGCGAGGAGCTCACGCCGACGCTCAAGCTCAAGCGCCGGGTCATCGCCGAGAAGTACGCCGACCAGATCGAATCCCTGTACGCCTAGCGCCGAGATGGGTCCGTTTGGAACCGGAGCCCGCGTGCCGGTGGGGTATCTGCTTCCCACGCAAGAAGCCCCG
>DASWCX010000367.1:0-6482 GCA_036395815.1 Actinomycetota bacterium
CCCTCGCCACTCGGGATCCGGATGGCCGATTCGAGCCTCGCCGTCCACATGCTGGCCGAGCACAGTTTGCTCCTGCTGGCCGGCGCGCTCGGAGGGCCGGCCTTCCTTCGCCTGGCCGGCGGCGTCCGGCCCGGACGGGACCGGGCCCTGGCGGGATGCTTCGCCGCGCTCGCCCTGGTGGGGTTGTGGCACGTCCCGGGCGCGTTCGAGGCGGCCGTGCGCCACCGGTCGCTCCACGCGCTCATGCATCTGTCGTACGTGGCCGCCGGCGCCCTCCTGGCGGTCGGGCTCGAGGCAGTGGGGCCGTTCGATCGGGCGGTCCTGTTCGCGGGCTCCCAGGGCGCGATGGGGACCCTTGCTCTGGCGATGGCCTCCGGAGCGGTGGTCTACCCGCCCTATCCGCCGGGCGCCGCCCGTTCGGCCGGCGTGGCGATGTTCGTGGGGATGCAGGTCGCCATGGGAGCGGTGGTGGCCGGTCCCCGGCTCGGGTCGCTGTGGCGCACCCGGCGCCTGGCCCCTCCGGTCGCTGCGGCGTTGGGCGTCGCCGTGACCCTTTCGATCCTCTTCGCCGGCCTCACCTGAACGCCGGCGATCGCCCTTCGCGCCTTGGCTCCGCAGTCAGCTCTGGCACTGCGGACAGAAATAGCTCGTCCGTCCGTTGACCTTGATCGAATCGACGGGGGTGCGGCACCGCCGGCACGGCAGGCCCTTGCGCCCATAGACCTTCAGCTCGCTCTGGAACTCCCCCGGCTTGCCGAACAGGTCCACGTAGGCCTCGTCGCCGAGCGTGGTCCCCCGGCCCCGTACCGCGTCCTGGAGCACCTCGCGCATGGCCCGATACAGCCTGCGGACCTCCTGGGCCGAGAGCTGGTTCGACATGTGGTCGTGCCGAAGCCCCGCGGCGAACAGGACCTCGTCCGAGTAGATGTTCCCCAGCCCGCTGATGAACTTCTGGTCCATCAGCAGGGGCTTGAGCTTCGACGCCCGCCGGCTGAGCTCGTAGGAGAACTCCTGCCACGTGAAGGTGTCCTCCAGCGGATCGATGGCGATGTGGTCGAGCTCCTTCACCTTGCCGAGCTCGTCGGCCGACGCCACGAACATCTCCCCGAACGTCCGGGGGTCGACGTAGCGGAGGTCGCCCCCCTGCATGAACTCCATCACCACGTGGGTGTGGGTCGGCAGGGCCTGCCGCTTGGTCCCCCGCAGGAACTGGCCGGACATCCCGAAGTGCACCACCAGCACCTCGCCGTCGTCGAGGTGGAGCAGGACGTACTTCCCCTTCCGTTCGACCTTGGTGACCTTCTTGCCGGCCAGCCGGTCGGCGAATTCCTTGCGCCGGGCGTGACGCCGAATGACCCGCATCGCGTTCCGGTGGGGCCGGACCACGACGGCCTTGATCCGCCTGCCAACCACCTCCTTCTCGAGGTCCCGACGCATCACCTCGACCTCGGGCAGCTCCACGTCAGCGCTCCGCCGGGGCGGAGACGCCGCCCCCGGTCAGCCGCCGCAGCGCCTCGCCGGCCGCCTGCTGTTCGGCCTCCTTCTTCGACCGCCCCACGCCCCGCCCGAACTCCTTCCCCCCCAGGTACACCGAGGCGGTGAACTCCTTCTGATGGTCGGGGCCTCGCTCGGCCACTCGGTACTCCGGGATCCGCCCGAGGTCTTGAGCGGCCTGCTCCTGGAGCGAGGTCTTGTAGTCGCGGTCTCCCTCGCCCCGAGCGTAGGCCTGCATGCGGGGCCAGAACAGGCGCCGGATCACCCGCGAGGCGATCCGGATCCCCTGGTCCAGATAGATCGCTCCCAAAACGGCTTCCATGGCGTCGGCCAGGATGCTGGCTTTGTCCCGGCCGCCCGACAGCTCCTCGCCCTTGCCGAGCAGCACGTCCTCGCCCAGCCCGAGCTCGCGGGCCACCCCGGCCAGGATCGACATGTTCACCGTGGCCGCGCGGAGCTTCGCCAGCTCCCCCTCGGACAGATCAGGGAACCCCCGGTACGCGAGGTCGGTGATCACCAGGCCGAGCACGGCGTCACCCAGGAACTCGAGCCGCTCGTTGGTCGGCTCCACGCCCTGCTCGAAGGCGAACGACCGGTGGGTCAGCGCGGCCTCCCACAGGGCCGGATCCCTGAACCGGATGCCCAGCGCCTCCTCGATCGAGTCGCGCTCGGGGGCCAGGGAACCGGAGGGGGGGACGATGGTCAGGGCTCGACCTCGATCACCTCGCGCCCGGCGTAGTACCCGCAGTTGCCGCAGACCCGGTGGGGCAGCTTCGGCTGGTGGCACTGGGGACACTCCGCATATGTGGGCGGCGTGGCCTTCCATTGCGAGGCGCGCTGCCTGGTGGGCGACCGCCCCTTCTTCCGCTTCGGCGTTGCCATGCGCTCACTCCTCTCGTTCGGGTAGGACCAGCCCGGACAGGGCAGACAGGGCGGACCACCGGGGGTCCTGCTCGTCCGAGCACGTGCACTCGCCCAGGTTCCGGTCGCCGCCGCACCGCGCGCAGAGCCCGAGGCAGTCCGGCTTGCACAGGGGGGCGAACGGCATGGCCGGCAGCACGTTGTCCCGGATCAGGGGCTCGAGGTCGACGAAGCCCTCCTCCACCGGGTACGCGTCGTCCTCGGGCCGGGCCCCGGGAGCGAACAGCTCCTGGACCTCCACCCGAAATCCGGCTTCGAAGGCCTTCAGGCACCGGGCGCACGTGAGCGCCACCGTCGCCTTCACCGGCCCGGATGCCAGGATCCCCTCGACCACGCTCTCCATTACCAGGTCCGCCTCGACCGGCCGGTCTTCGGGGACCCGCGCCAAGTCCGTGGACAGCCCGGGCACCGCCTCCGCCACCCGAACGGCCCGGTGGGAGCCTGCGTTGCCGAGCAGGTCCCGAACGTCGACCGCCACGGTCACGAAACCTTCCTCACGCCCGCTCCTCCTCGTACTCCTCGTCCTCCGGAGCCAGCTCCTCCTGCGCCACGCTCACCCCGCGGAGCTTGTCCCGCCCCCGCTGGGCCTGGATCAGTGAGCGCTGGATCTCCTTCGCCGTTCGCTCGAGGGCGATCTCGTACTGGGCCAGCTTCGCGTCCACGTAGTCTTCGGCCTCCAGCCGGATCTGGCGGGCCTGCTCCTGGGCTTCAGACAGGACCCGCTCGGCCTCCTCGCGGGCTCCCATCACCACCTCCTGCTCGGAGACCAGCAGGGACCGTTCGTGGTGGGCCCGTTCCACGATGGTCTCGGCGTCCCGGCGTCCCTTCGACAGCAGCTCCTCCCGGTCCTTCACGATCCACCGGGCCTGCTTGATCTCCTCGGGAAGGTCGTTGCGGGCCGCCTCCAGGATCTCCAGGATCTCCTCGCGGTTCACCAGCACGCTCGAGGAGAGCGGCATCGACTTCGCCTCCTGGATCAGGTCCTCGATCTGTTGAAGCCGCGCGGTGATGTCCAACGGTCACTCCTTCCCGGGGGCGAGCTTCTCGTCCAGGCGGTGCTGGACGAACTCCGGGACCAGCCCCGTCACGTCCCCGCCGAACCGAACGACCTCCTTGATCAGCGACGAGGACAGGTAGGACCACTGTGGGCTGGTGGCGACGAAGAACGTCTCCACTCCCGCCATGCGGCTGTTCATCTGCGCCATCTGGAGCTCGAAGTCGAAGTCGCTCACCGCCCGAAGTCCCTTCACCACCACGGTCGAGCCGCGCGAGCGGGCGTAGTCGACCAGCAGGCCCGAGAACGACTCGACCTGCACGTGGTCGATGTCGGCCACCGCCTCCTTCAACATGGCCACTCGCTCCTCCACACCGAACAGCGCCTGCTTTGCCGGGTTCTCGAGCACCGCCACCACCACGTCGTCGAAGCACCGGGCGGCGCGCTGGATGATGTCGAGATGCCCGTTGGTTACCGGGTCGAACGTTCCCGGACACAGGGCGGTCAGCCCCACTGTTTGAAGAACCTCCGTTTTGCTATTCGGGGACCCTGAACGCGAGGACGACCGTGTCCCCGTAGGAAAGCCGCCGCTCGAGCGACCAGTTTACCGGAATGACAGGCGTGTAACCCCCGCCCGGACGTGTCAGGACCACCCGTCCGCCGGGGCTGACGACGCCCTGACCAGCGATTTCGCCCAGGAGGGCGTCCAGTTCGGGCCCCGGCAGCCGGTACGGGGGGTCCAGCAGGACGAGCTCGAACGGCCCCGGGGTCCCCCGGATGGCCCGTCGGGCGATGGAGCGACGGACCGTGGCCCGCCCCCCCAGCCCGCTCCGGCGCAAGTTCTCCTTGATCGTGCGAATCGCCTCCGGGGAGGCGTCGACGAACGTCGCCCCGACCGCCCCCCGGGAGAGCGCCTCGATCGCCATGGCCCCGGTCCCGGCGAACAGGTCGAGGACCCGGGCCCCCTCCACGGTGGGACCCAGGCTCGAGAACAGGCCCTCCCGGGCTCGGTCGGAGACCGGCCGGGTCCCCGCCGGCACCGGCGCCAGCCGGGTCCCCTTCGCCTCACCCGCGATGACCCTCACGGGCGGAGGCTATCGCGACCTGCGGATGGGAGGCTCAGCTGTGGAACAGCCAGTCGATGGCGTCGCCCTCGAAGGTGGTCCGGAGGAGCTCGAGCAGCTCCGGGTGGCGGTCCAGCCCGGGGTCGTTCGCGATCAGGCCGAAGGCGCGGGCCCGGGATCGTTTGACCAGCTCGACGTCGTCCACCAGACGGGCCAGCTTGAGGTCGGGCATCCCCGACTGCTTGATGTCGAACAGCGTCCCCTCGCCCCGGAGCCGGAGGTCCTCGTCGGCCAGGACGAACCCGTCCGTCGTTCGCACCATGGCCTCCAGCCGGGCCTTGGCCTCCGCGTTGTCGGGCCCGCTCTCGTCGAACAGGACGCAGAACGAACGCTCCGCACCTCGCCCGATCCGGCCACGGAGCTGGTGGAGCTGGGCCAGGCCGAAGCGTTCGGCGTTCTCCACCAGCATCACCGTGGCATTCGGCACGTCCACCCCCACCTCGATCACGGTGGTCGAGATCAGCACGTCGGCCTCGCCGCCCCGGACCGCCTCCATGACCCGTTCCTTCTCGGTCGGGCGGATCCGCCCGTGGAGGAGGGCGATCCGCAGGTCGGGGAAGACCTGCGTGGCCAGCCGCTCGGCCTCCTTCTCCGCGGCGCGGACCTCCAGCCGGTTCCCCTCGTCGATCGCCGCGCACACCACGAAGGCCTGGCGGCCCGCCGCCACCTGGTCCCGGACCATTCGTTCGGCCGCGTGGCGTTCGGCCGCGGTTCGGGCCACCCGGGTCTCCACCGGCTGGCGGCCGGGAGGCATCTCGTCGAGCATCGACACGTCGAGGTCGCCGTAGTACGTGAGGGCCAGGGTCCGGGGGATCGGCGTGGCCGTCATGATCAGCACGTCCGGGTGGGCGCCCTTCTCCTTGAGCGTGATCCGCTGGTGGACGCCGAACCGGTGCTGCTCGTCGATCACGGCCAGGGACAGGTCGGCGAAATCCACGCCCTCCTGGACCAGAGCGTGGGTCCCGACCACCAGGTCGACCGAGCCGTCACCGACCCCGGCCAGGACGCGCTGGCGGTCCTTGCCGGTCACCGATGCGGTGAGCATGGCGAAGGTCACGTCGCCCGTTTCGGTTCCGTCCTCCGCCGGGTCCAGGAGGCTCGGCTGGTCCCGGTCGGCCAGGGCGGTGGCCAGGACGTCCCTCCCTCCGACCGGGCCGAGCAGCGCCGAAATGCTCCGGAAGTGCTGTCCCGCAAGCACTTCGGTGGGAGCCATGATCGTGGCCTGGTGGCCCGACTGGATGGCCACCAGCGCCGCGTGCAGCGCCACCACCGTCTTCCCGGAACCCACGTCTCCCTGGAGCAGGCGGTTCATGGGCCTGGACGACGCCATGTCCTCGGCGATCTCCTTCATGGCCCGCCGCTGAGCTCCGGTCGGTTCGAAGGGCAGCCCCTGGAGGAACCTGGCCGCCAGCTCGCCGTCGACCGCGTGGGCCACCCCGATCTGCGTGGCCTCCACCCGCCGCTTGCGGAAGCCCACCCCCAGCTCGAGCGTGAACAGCTCGTCGAACTTGAGCCGCTCCCGGGCCCGTTCCAGTGCCGCCGGGTCGTCCGGGAAGTGGATCGCGCGGAGGGCTTCGTCCTCGGACCCGAGCCCCTCGTCGGCCACCACCCGCGCCGGCAAGGGGTCGGGGATCCGCGCCAGCCGTTCGAGGGCCCGGTACACGAGCTCGCGGATCGTCCGAGTGCTGATCCCCTCGGCGGCCGCATGTACCGGGGTGATCCGCCCCGTGTGGACCGTCTCAGCGTCGTCGCTGCGCAGCACCTCGACCTCGAAGTTCGACACCTGGAAATTCCGCGGCCCCACCCGCGACTTCACCAGCCCCGAGACGGCGAGCTCGGTGCCCTCCCGGTAGCTCCTGGCCGCCCACGGCTGGTTAAAGAACAGCAGGTCGACCGTGCCGGTCCCGTCGTAGGCCCGGACCGTCACCATCGACTGCCGCCGCCGGGTC
>DASWCX010000368.1:0-2773 GCA_036395815.1 Actinomycetota bacterium
AGATCCTTCGGGGCTTCCTGAGCGCGCTCGCTACCCCACCATGAGGCCGCGACTGTCCAGGGGATAGTCGACCCGAATCACCTCGCAGTTCCGGGCGAAGACCCATTCGCTGAAGGCCTGATGGGCCGGCTGCGAGTAATAGGCGCGGTGGGCGTCCTCGCTCTCGAACTCGGTGAGCAGCAGGTACTGGTATCCGCACGACCGGCCGCTCACGTCCCGGCCCAGACGGAGCCCGGTGAACCCGGGGATGGTCTCGGGCCACGCCCGGACCTGGTCGAACATCTCCTGCTCCTCCTCGGGGGACAGGTCGCTCGGGAACCGGAACAGCACGACGTGCTGGACGCGGTCTGCCATCGTCACTCGCCTCCTCCGCGCCGCGGATGGGCTCCTAGAAGAACTCGAAGTACTCCCGCTGCTCCCAGTCCGTCACCTCGGACAGGAACCGGGCCACCTCGGACTTCTTCATCATCAGCATGTAGTCGATGAACACGTCGCCGAACGCCCCGCGGAAGAACGCGTCCTTCTCCAGCGCGGCCACCGCCTCCCAGAGCTGGGTCGGCAGCATCGGCGCGTCGACCGTGTAGGGATCTGCCTCTGCCGGCGGCGGCGGGGTCATCTCGCCCTCCATCCCGTCGAGCCCGGCGGCGATGTTCGCCGCCATGTACAGATACGGGTTCGCCGCCGGCTCGCCCAGCCGGTTCTCCAGGTGGGTGCCCTGGTCGCCCGGTCCCCCCTGGAGCCGAACCATGGCCCCCCGGTTCTCCACCGCCCACACCACGCGGTCCGGGGCGAAGGAGTACGGCCGGAACCGCTTGTAGCCGTTGATGGTGGGCGTGGTGAACACCGTCATCGGCAGGGCGTGCTCGATCAGCCCCGCCAGGAACCGGCTGCCCACGGGCGAGAGGACCTCGTCGGGGTCGGTGAATGCGTTGTCCCCGGCGCCTGTGGTCCGGAGGCTCTCGTGCAGGTGCCAGCCGCTGGAGAAGAAATTGGGGAGGTTCGGCCGGCACATGAACGTGGCGTGGTAGCCGTTCATCTGGCAAACCTGCTTCACCGCCGAGCGGAACAGCACCATGGCGTCCGCCGACCCCATCCCCGACATGGCGTCGAAGGTGAACTCCATCTGCCCCGGCCCCCATTCGTCCTCCATGGTCCGGATGGGGAGGCCGATGGCCTCGAGGCTGTCGCGAAGGGTCGTCAGCAGGTCGTTCACACCGGCCAGGCGGGTCTCGGACAGGTACTGGTAGCCCTGTTCGGCCACGCTCACCGCGAACGGCGGGGGCGGCCATCCGGTCTGGTCCACCCCGATCCGGTTGACCGGCGACTCGCGCTGGACGATGTAGAACTCGATCTCCAGCCCGGCGATGTAGTCGTATCCCGCCGTCCTCAGCCGTTCGAGCTGGCGCTGCATGATCGCCCGGGTGGAGAACGGCACGGGCTTGCCGTTCGAGAAGTACATGTCCGAGAGGCACCAGGCCGTTCCGGGCGCCCACGGAAGGACCCGGAACGTGGCCGGGTCGGGCACCAGGATCACGTCGGGGAACCCGGTCATCTCCGGGATGTCGAACCCCCCGCCGGCCACGAACACCGGCGTGAACAGGTGGTTCGTGGTGTCCATGACCAGCGTGGCCCCCGAGAAGTCGATGCCGTTGTCGAAGGCGGAGACGAAGTCGTGCGCGGAGAGGAACTTCCCTCGGGGGATCCCGTGCTGGTCGGCCCAGGCGATCCGGACGGTCTTGATCCCCTCTCGCTCCAGCCGGTCCTTGACGTCCCCGGCCGCGTTCCGCTGGTCGCTGCCGAGAAGGCCGAACTCCTCGACGAACCCTCGCTTGCCGACGCTGACCACGTCCCTATCGCCCGATCCCATCGCCTCCTCCTCCCAGCGTGTGTGGTGGCCGTGCGGGGCGAACCGAGGACTATCCGGCCGCCTCCCGGATGGACGAGCCGGGTCCCTTTCCGGCTGCGCTTTCCCGCGCTGGGCCGACTTCGTCCACCCGGTGCAGCACCTGCCGCGGCCGTTCCGCCCGGTCGAACAGCAGGTCGAACAGCGACAGGTCGTCGGAGTGGACCTGGGTCGCGGCGACCTGGGCGCCGTCCAACGCGAAACGCCAGAAGGCGTTCTGCGGATTCCCCCCGTACGCGAGCAGCGCGCCGTCGCGCGACAGGAACCCGAAGTTCGCCTTCCCTCCGAACCGCCGATGGACCTCCGGGAGCGCCTCCTCCGCTGAGGCTCCCTCCGTCATCAGGTCGGATAGGACGACGAAGCCCACCTCGCTGTCGGCCCGGCCCTTCAGCCGGTGTTCGTAGGCGGGCCGGATCTCCGCGTGCCGTTCGAGCAACCCGTTGTGGCAGAAGGCGAACGTCCCCGGCCCGCCCTCCTCGGCGGCGTCGACGAATGGCTGGGAGTCGGCGAGCTGAACCGTGGAGAGCCTGTTGGGCCGCCGGAGATGGACCAGGAACCGGGTGGATCTGACCTCGGAGAGCGCCCCGGCCCCCTCCGGATCCTCCTCCAGGCTGGTCGGATGGCGATAGCCGCGCACGGCCGCGGCCGCGGCTCCAGGCTCGCCGTCCAGCCAGGCCACTCCCCAGCCGTACCCCGCGATGCCGACCCGTTCGAGCCCGCGGGCCCAGGGAAGGATCCGGCCGAACGGCTCGGGTCGGTCCCAGGCCACGGCCAGCAGCTCGCACATGGCTAGGACGCTCCCCCGGCGGAGAGCGACTCCAACAGGGCCAGGTCGAACTCCTTCGGCTCCATCTGCCCCAGGCTGATGTA
>DASWCX010000369.1:0-4223 GCA_036395815.1 Actinomycetota bacterium
CCGTGGACGGACCGGCGCCCCAGCCACACCGCCATCACCTCGCCGGTTCCGTCGTAGAGCACCGCCGCCAGCGCCTCGAACCCCTCGACGGGGCGGATGGTGATCCTTCGGACCACCCCGGCCACCTTCACCCGGGTCCGAGGCTGGGCCTGGGCGATCCGCACCGTCCCCGGCACGCTCTGGGACCACTCCTGGAGCTCCTGGGCCAGGCGCTCCTCGTCGGTCTCGGCGATCCGGCGCAGGTATCCGCGAAAGGCCTCCCGCACCCTGCTGAGCGCGGCCACGGCTCGTTCCCGCCGGACCCGGACCTACGGGGCCGGCTCGACGGCCTGCCGGGCCATGTCCGAGACCTCCCGTGCCTCGGGCACCTCCGCGTCTCCAGAGACCAGCATCTCCGCCCGGCGAGACTTCGAGTACCAGATCACCGCCGCCAGGACCAGCGTGGCCAGCACGGTGACCGCGATCCGCACGGCCAGGTGGGTCCCGCCGGGCAGCCCGTACCGCACCACCAGCGGCGCGATGAGCAGGGCCACCAGGTTCATCACCTTGATCAGCGGGTTCAGGGCCGGGCCCGCGGTGTCCTTGAACGGGTCGCCCACGGTGTCGCCGATGACCGTGGCTTTGTGCGGCTCGGACCCCTTGCCGCCGTACATCCCCTCCTCGATCAGCTTCTTCGCGTTGTCCCAGGCCCCTCCGGCGTTCGACAGCATGACCGCCAGGAGCTGGCCGGTGAGGATGGCTCCCGCCAGGAACGCCCCCAGCGCTTCGGCCTTCAGGAAGAACCCCACGATGATGGGCGACAGCACGGCCAGGAGGCCCGGCGTCATGAGCTCGCGGAGCGAGGTCTTCGTGCAGATGTCGACCACGCGGGCGTAGTCGGGCAGCTCGGTGCCCGCCATGATCCCCGGATGCTCGCGGAACTGGTTCCGAACCTCCACCACCACCTGCGATGCGGCCCGGCCCACCGCCCGGATGGCCAGGGAGGAGAACAGGAACGCCACCGAGCCCCCGATCAGCAACCCCACCAGGACGTCGGGGTGGTCGACCCGGATGGGGAACTCGCCCGTTCGGCCCAATTCGCCAAGGACCGCGGTCTCGAACGAACCGAACAGCGACGTCGCGGCCAGCACCGCCGTGGCGATGGCCATCCCCTTGGTGATGGCCTTCGTCGAGTTGCCGATGGCGTCGAGCCCGGTGAGGATCTCCGCCGGGCGGCCCTCGAACTCGCCCGACATCTCGGCGATGCCCTGCGCGTTGTCCGAGACGGGGCCGAACGTGTCCATCGACACGATGACGCCCACGGTGGTCAGCATCCCCATGCCGGTGAGCGAGATGAAGTACAGGCGCTCGGCGGTGGTGTTGCCGAGGTAGAACGAGGCGATGACCGCCCCGCCGATCACCAGGACCGCCCACACCGTGGACTCGAGCCCGGTGGCGAAGCCGGACAGGATCGTGGTGGCCGGGCCGGTGAGGGAAGCGTCGGCGATGTCCTTCACCGGCCGCCGCTTGGTCGAGGTGAAGTGCTCCGTGAGGACCTGGATCACGGAAGCCAGGACCAGGCCGAAGAAGACGGCCCAGAACACCCGGAGGTCCTTGACGTAGATCTGCGCCAGCAGGAACACGCCCACCGCGGAGGCGCCGGCGGAGAGGAAGAAGCCCCGGTTGATGGCCTTCATCCCGTGCTCGGTCTCCGAGCGGGGGGCCACCGCCAGGATCCCGATCATGGAGGTGATCACCCCGATGGCCCGGACGAACAGCGGGAACATCACCCCGACGATGGCCCCCTCCTTGGAGTGGGCGAAGGCAGCGGAGCCCAGGATGATCGCGGCGACCAGGGTGACCTCGTAAGACTCGAACAGGTCGGCTGCCATCCCCGCGCAGTCGCCGACGTTGTCGCCGACGTTGTCCGCGATGGTGGCGGCGTTGCGAGGGTCGTCCTCGGGGATGTTCTTCTCGACCTTGCCCACCAGGTCGGCCCCCACGTCGGCGGCCTTGGTGAAGATGCCGCCCCCCACCCGCATGAACATCGCGAGCAGGGCGCCCCCGAACCCGAACCCGACCAGGACCGACGTGGCGTCCTGCTCGTACAAGAGCACGATCACCGTGGCGCCCAGGAGGCCGAGTCCGACCGTGAACATGCCCGCCACGCCGCCGGCCCGGAACGCGATCCTCATGGCCTTGCGCAGGCCGCTCTCCCGCGCCGCGTTCGCCGTGCGCACGTTCGCCCTCACGGCCAGCCACATGCCGACGAATCCGGTGGTCGCTGAGAACCCGGCCCCCAGGATGAACGCGATGGAGCGCCCGAACCGGATGAACAGGTGGGAGTGGACGGCGTTCGACGGCACCGGGAGCACGAAGAACAGCGCGATGGTCAGGACCCCCATGAACAGCCCCACCGTCCGGAACTGGCGGTTGAGGTAGGCGCTGGCCCCCTTCTGGATGGCCCGGGCGATCTGCTTCATCTTCTCCGTGCCCTCGGGAGCCCCCAGGACCTCCTGGCGGAGGTAGTAGGCGAAGCCGAGGGCGAGGAGCGCCACCACCAGGATCACCCACAGGGAGTTGGTCTCGAACGAGCGGAAGACGGCGTTGATCGAACCGCCTTCCTGGGCCAGAAACAGCATCGTCGGTCCTCCCGGTGTCACATGGATTCGGCCCACGAGGCCGGATAGAAACAAGGCCCCTCGTCGGGGCGGCGACGAGTATAGACCACGCGCTCCCGGCCCCTTGGGCCTACTCGGGCTGCCCTTCGGCCATCGCGAGGCGCATCCGGACCACCGACCCGTTCGGTTCGCCGGGCAGGATCTCGAGTTCGTCTACCAGGCCCCGGATCAAGGGGAGGGACAGCCCGCGCTCGAACGTGAACTCCTCCGAGTCCAGCTCGGGATCGTGTTCGAGCAGGGAAGGATCGATGCCGGGCCCGGCGTCGGCAACGTCCACCAGGAGCGAGCCGTCTGTCACCGCCACCGTCACCCGGACCGGGTCCCCGCCACCCCGGGCGTTGGTGGAAACGGCGTTCGTGCAGGCCTCGGACACCGCGAGCTTCAGGTCGTCGACCACCTCGTCGGCCGCGTCGTGCAGCCGGGCCAGCGCGGCCACCGTGTGGCGGGCCATCCGGACGTACTCCGGCCGTGGTGGGAAGGCCAGCTCGAGCTCGGTGTCGTGCGCCTCCGGGCCCGCCACGGCGGCGTCGCTCACTCGGCGGCCACGGCGGCGTCGACCGACGGGTGGATGTCGAACACCCTGTTCAGCCCGGTGATGTCGAAGATCTTCAGGATCTTGTCCTGGGTTGTGACGATGGAGAGCGACCCCTCCTTCACCCGGACCCGTTTCAGCCCGCCGACGAGCACGCCGAGGCCCGTCGAGTCGAGGAAGTCCACCTTCTCCATGTCCACCACGATCCTGGTGGCCCCGCCCTCGACCAGGTCGATGATGGCCTGGCGGAGCCGGGGGGCGGTGTACACGTCGATCTCTCCCCGCAGGGACAGGAGGGACGCGTCGCCTACGGTGCCGGTCTCCACGTCGAGATCCATCGGGGGAGTCTAGCAACAGGCCCGACCACCGAAACGCGAGATTTCGGGCAGAAAGACCCCCTGGTCGTTGAAATGACCGCTCTCCGCCCGATACCCTGCCCACCCAAGTGCCCCGTTCACGCAACGACGAGGGGACGCTCATCGGGGGTGAGGAGCGACCGGCCACCTCTGACGGGCTCGACCCCGACCACGAAAACGGGGCCGCGCCGGCTCTCGACGAAGGCCTCGAGCCGTCCCTGGACGAGGCCCAGGCCGGGGCCGCCGAGGCCGAGGCCGGGGGGGCCCCCACGTCCGGCCGCCGGCGCCTCATCCTCTGGATCGGCCTTGGGGTCGGAGGGGCGGCGCTGGCCGCGGGGATCGTGCTCGCCGTCCTTCTCCATGGGGGAGGGTCCCCGACCCGGGCCCCGCGTTCCCGGACGCCCAGCCCCGCCATCGTGCCGGCCCGGATACCCTTCCAGTTCAGGCTGAACAGCGTGGCGACCACGTCGTTCACCGGAAGGGACGCCCCGAAGGCCGCCCGGAACGCGGCAGAGCAGGTCAGGGTGGTCTTGAGCGACTGGTACGACGCGGCGTTCGCCGATCCGGCCGAGTGGAACAACGGCCCCGCACCGTCAGCCTGGACCGCCTTCAGCCGAACGGTGATCGGGCGGGCCAAGCGGGACCGCCAGACGCTCTCACTCGGACGGGTCGAGG
>DASWCX010000370.1:0-1945 GCA_036395815.1 Actinomycetota bacterium
AGCGCAGCTCGTACAGGGCCTTGTCGAGCATCAGCGTCTCGAGCAACAGCCGGGTCTGCCCGTCCGTCGCGGGGAGGAACCCCGCCGGGCGCGCCGCCGCCAGGTACGACTTCAGGAACGAGGCCGACACCCACGCATACCACAGGAGCACCCACGGCTCGAGGTAGGAGGGATTGTCCCGGTCCAGCCTGTCCTCCATCTCCCTGGCCAGGGCGGTGTAGGCCGCGTAGTGGAAGGACCGGATCATCCCGGCCACGTCGCGCAGGGGGGACCGCTTGATCCGACGCTCGCCCAACGGCCGGGCAGGCTCCCCCTCGAAGTCGATGATCACGAAATCCTTTCCCGTGTAGAGCACCTGGCCCAAGTGATAGTCGCCGTGGATCCGGATCCGCTGGGCGTCGATCCGCTGGTCAAGGATCTGCCGGACCCGCCCCAGGATCCGGTCCTCAAGGTCGATGATCTGAACCGTCTGGGGGATCGAGCGGGCCGGGCCACGGAGCAGCCGGTAGACCTGCTGGGTCAGGGTTCGCATCGACTGGTACATGGAACGCTGGTAGAAGCTGTTGAAGGGCTCGGGAGCAAACGCCGGGTCGTTCGGGTTCGAGGCCAGGGCCACGTGCAGCTCCGCGGTTCGCCTGCCGAGCAGCTTCGCCGACTCCAGGTAGGGCCCGAACATCTCCAGCACGAGATCCGGGGGCTCCCTTCGGGAGAGCGTCAGCGGATCGATCGGATGGGGAAGGGGCGGCTCGACCTCCTCGGGCTGGCGGGCCATGGCCTGCTCCAGGTAGGTCCCGAGGCTGTCCAGCGTGTATTCCCACGCGTCGCCCTCGTTCGCCACGAACCCCTGCAGGGTGGCCAGCGTGGCGGGCTCGCCCCGTCCCCGCCGGTACTCGAGCGCCCCCGCCACGGGGGCCGTGTGCGGGAACCCCGCGGACTCGGTGAGGAACCGTCCGATCTCGAGGTCCGGGCTGGTCCCGTCGTCGATCCGGCGGATCAGCTTCAGGATCAGCCGGTCCCCGTAGGCGATCGAGGTGTTGGTCTGCTCGGCCTGCATCAGCGAGGGTTCGAGTGGATCGTGCGCCGGGCCGCGGGCCTGCCGGAAGGCTCGGGTGGAGCTGGCCATCATCTTGCCCACCTCGCCGTTCCAGGTCCGCCGGCGGGCGATCCCGTGCAGCAGGGTCCGGGCGAATCCGGGGTCCACCGTGGCGTCGTACAGGACGAGGTCGCCCTGCGTGGTCTTCAGCCTGGCCACCGCCTGGCTGGGGACCTCCCATCCCTCCGGCTCCACAGGCGCCGCGGCGAGCGGGATCGAATAGGTCTCGGGGTCGCCCTCGGTGTATTCCACGTGCACCAGCGTGAGGACCGCCGTCCGGCCCTCCGTGGGCTGGCCGAGGTCCGTCTCCTCGACCATGGGAACGGGGATGGCGTCGACCACCTCCGCCGTCTTGATCCGACGCGCTTTCGACCGGAACCATCGCCGCGACTGCAGGTGGCCGGGGAGCACGTCCTCGAGCGTGGCCAGGCCTCGATCGGTGAACAGCTCCTCGAACGTCCCGTCGATCTCAAGGACGGGCAACTCGGAACCGGGAGCGGCCAGCTCCAGCTGCACCACTCGCTGGGGCTCCAGGGAGAACCAGTAGAACGAATGCGGGCTGAGCGTGAGGAGGTAGGGCCACTCCCCGACCGGGGGGAACTCCGTCCTGCCGAACAGCTCGACGGGCACGTGGCCCCGGAACCGGGAGAGGTCCAGCTCCACGTACTGGGAATGCCGGGACAGGTTGACCACGACGAGGATCCGTTCGTCCTGGTACTCGCGGAGGAAGGCCAGCACCTTGCGGTTCTCCGGGTAGAGGAACTCGAGCGTGCCCCGGCCGAACGCCCGGTAGCGCTTGCGCAGGGCGATGATCCGCTTCATCCACCACAGCAAGGAGTTGGGGTTGTTCTG
>DASWCX010000371.1:0-2567 GCA_036395815.1 Actinomycetota bacterium
CGATGTCCGACAACATCGCGCCGGCGGGGGTACCGGCCACCCCGGAGGTCAGTCCCATGGCCAGCATCAGCGCGCCATAGGCCACGGGTCCGCCGGCCAACCCGAGGACCGCCACCATCGCGCCCAGGGCCGCCATGGACGGGACGGCCACGAACCGGCGGCCTTTCCGGTCCATCAGCGATCCCGCCGGATACAGGACGGCGAGCTCCCCGACCAGCGAGATGGCGAAGATCACCCCGATGCCGCCGGGGGACATCCCGAGCCCGTCGTCGCCGAACAGCGGAACCAACGTGTCGAACGCGGCCCCGATCATCCACAGGTAGGCGAAGTTGAGGAAGATCGCAGTTAGGAACTCGCGCCTCTTGAGCAGGGCCCTTGCTCCGGCCGTCCGGGCCGCCTCGGCATCGGCGGCCTCGTCGAGTTCGGGGTCCAGAACCCGCGGATTGGGGACCAGGCGCAGGTACATCACTCCCGCCACGAACAGCAGTCCCGCGTAGAAGTACAGCGGAGCGGCCAGCCCGAAGGCTCCGGCGATGGCCCCTCCCACCGGAGCCCCCGCGATGACCCCGATGTTGAACGAGCCGTAGAACAGGCCGAGCGTCCTTCCCATCCGGTCCTTCGGCACCACCTTCAGGAGGTAGCTCGTCAGCGCGGTGAACAGCATGGCCGAGCCGGCCCCGCCCACGGCCCGGAACACGACGGCCAGGGCGAAGTTCGGAGCCAGCCCCGTCGCCACCGCCGAGACCCCAACGATGAACACGCCCACCGCCGCGGCCACTCGCTCGCCCAGCCGGTCCACGATCGGACCTGAGACCGGATCGATGAGGAGCCGGGTGAAGGCGTACGCCGAGACCAGCAGCCCCGCGGCGTCGTACCCGACCCCGAAGGACCTGGCGAACAGGGGGAGGATCGGAAGGATGATCCCGAACCCCAGCATCACCACGAAGACCACGATGATGACGATCCGGACGGCGGGGTCGGACAGGATGACCCGGATCCCGACCTTCGAGGGAGGCGGCAGGGGGAAGCCGCCGGTGGGGCCCTCGATCGCCATCGCGCCTAGCTCCGGGCCGCGATCTCCTCCGCGGCGGCTTCGATCAGGCGGACCTCCCGCGCTCCGAACGCGTCGAGGGTGTCGGAGTCGACGTCGAGCACGCCGAGCACCCGGCCGTCCTTCAGGATCGGGGCCACCACCTCCGAGCGGGTGGCGACGTCGCAGGCGATGTGGCCGGGGCGCTTTTCGATGTCGGGGACGACCTCAGTCTGCCCACTCGCCGCCACCGCGCCGCACACCCCCTCGCCCATGGGGATGCGCTCGTGCTCGGTGGGCAGCCCCTCGGACGGGCCGAGCACGAGCTCGCCGCCGTCCACCAGATAGACGCCGACCCAATCGAAGGTTGGCTCTTCGCGGTACAGGCTTGCTACGGTTCGCTCGATGAACTCCCAGTCCATGCGGGGAAGTCTAGCGGGGGGGTGGCGGCCGAACCCGAACCGTGCCCCGAAAGCCCGGTGGGGGAACGGCTCGCCCGCTCCCCCACCGGATGTACGCAGCGCCCGGGCGCCCTCCCAAGCGCTGCAACCTGCCGGATGCCCGGCAGATCGGCCCCATTTGGCGGCCGACAATCCCTTCATCGGCTGTTGCGGCGGCGCGTATGAGCCGGGGTGGGGCGAATTTTCGCTTCCGCGGGGCGGATGGCCGTGAGCACGGGGGTACTGTTCGCGCCCGTGCTCGTCACCGGGGCCGGGCCGGCTCCCCGCCGGGGTCGCGACATGGAGCGGCTCGACGTGGTGCGGGACGCCGCGCTCGCGTGGCGCGACGGCTTGGTGACCTACGCGGGCCCGAGGGACGGCTTCGTGGCCGAGGGGGAAGCGGGCGGGCGGACCTTCCAGGCATCGGGCGCGGTCCTGCCGGGGTTCGTGGACTGTCATACCCACCTGCCATTCTTCGGGTGGCGGGCGGACGAGTTCGAGGCCCGGCTGGCAGGACGCACGTACCGCGACCTGCACGGGAGCGGCGGGGGGATCGCCAGGAGCGCCCGATTGCTGGCCGGGGCGGCGGACGAGGAGGTCATGGAGTTCTGCGCGCCGCTGGCGACCGAGATGCTCGCCCACGGAACGACGGCGGTCGAACTGAAGACGGGATACGGGCTGTCGGTGGAGGCCGAGCTGCGTCAGGCCAGGCTGGCCCGGCGTCTGGGGTCGGAGATCGCGCAGACGGCGACGGTCACCCTGCTCGCCTGCCACGCCGTGCCCACGGGCCTGGACCGGGAGGCCTGGGTCGAACAGGCTTGCCGCGAGTTGATCCCCGCCGCGGCATCCGAGGGGGTGGTCGACGCGGTCGACGTGTACGTCGAGGACATCGCGTTCAGCGTGGACGACTTCCGGCGGGTGGCCGAGGTTGCGGCCGAGCACGGCCTCGCCGTTCGATGCCACGCGGATCAGCTCGGGCCCTCCGGCGCCGCGGAGGCCGCGGTCGAGGCCGGGGCGTCGAACGCCGACCACCTGAACCACCTGAGCGCCGAGGGCGTCGCCGCTCTCGGGTCGGGCCGGACGGTGGCGGTGCTGCT
>DASWCX010000372.1:0-8981 GCA_036395815.1 Actinomycetota bacterium
GCACCCCTGAGAGCTGTCGTTGATGCAGCCCGTTCGGCCTCCAAGGACGGCCGCGTTCGGCGCGATGTACGACTGGCCCACAGGGTTGGTCCGGGTGGGGGTCGGCTCGAAGGCCAGCCACCCGAACCGGGGGAACAGCACCTCGACCCACGCGTGCGCGTTCTGCGAGGTGACCTGGTAGGTCTCGGTCCGGGGGTCGAAGGTCCCGGGCGTGAACCCCACCGCCACCCGGGCCGGGATCCCCAGCGATCGGAGCAGGACCGCCATCGACCCCGCGAACTGCTCGCAGTACCCGCGCTTCGACTTGGTCAGGAAGTACAGGATCTGGTTGACGTCGTGCCCGGCGGGCACCCTGATGTCGTAGCTGAACCCCTGGAGGTAGTCCTGGATCGCCAGCACCTTGCGGTACATGTTTGGCTGGGCGTCCGTGAGGTCGTGTGCGATGGCCCTGATCTGGCGTGGGGTGTCCGAGGGCAGGGCGGTGTACCGGCGCACCGCCGGTCCGGCCGGAGTGGGTTCCGCGTCGAGCTCGTCGGGGGTGGGGACGACCACGACCGAGTCGACGTTGTAGGCGAAACCCCTGTACGTGCCGTTCGAGGCCACCAGGACCTGGGCCTCCGGGTCGTAGCGGACCGTCGAGCCGCTGACCGAGACCGCGATGGGATCGTAGGCGGCGGGGAGCCAGGGCTGGGTCAACCGCTGGAACTGGAAGGTCTGCTGCACTTCCGAGGCGTTCGACGTGCCCAGCAGGGACTGCTCGTCGGTGTTGGGAGACAGCGCGTCGCTGGCGATGAAGCGCCCGCCGGAGGCGTCCAGGTTGGAGGCCTTCCACACCCGGCCGTCGAATGTGTCGAGGGCCAGGAACCGCCAGTAGGAGGCCTCGGTGCTCTGGACCCGGAACAGGTCGACCGGGGTGTTGTCGATCAGCGCGGGACGGATGTCGACGATCGGGTCGATGGAGACGAACTGGGAGTCGGCGCCGCCGTGGACCTCGAGGAGCCCCTTCGAGCCGAATCCCGGGAGGAGCCCCGGAGCGAAGGCCGCGATGGCCAGGCTGGCCAGCGCCACCCGGCGCGCGGTCCGGGTCGTGGTGACCGACCCGACCTCGAGGCGGGATCGGCCGTGCCACACCGAGACCGGTCCCCAATGCCCCACTCGCCGGAAGCTGTCCGCGAACAGCAGCACCAGTGACGCCGCCAGGAAGGTCACCGTGTACGCGGGCCGGGACCCGTCCTCCACCAGCACCCCGGCGAACGCCAGCAGCGCGGCCAGCGGCAGGAGGGCCAGGAAGGGGCTGCGAGCCCGCACGGCGAGGGCGTGGGCGGCGAACGCCGCGGTCCACACCGCGGTCAGTCCGGCCAACAGCAGGGGTGGGAGGGGAAGCGCCGGGGCCACCTGGACCTGGGCCACGTGCCCCACCGCCCGGATGGCGGCCGTGGCCGCCCGCCACGTGGCCATGGTCGGCAGGCCGAACCGGGTGGTGTCCGGAAAGACCAGCAGCGCCAGCGCCAGGGCCAGGCCCAAGGCGCTCACCACGGCGGCGAGCAGGATGTGCCGCCGTTCGAGCGCGCCCGCCAGCGCGGCCGCGATCCCCGCCGCCACCATGAGCTTCACCGTGGCCGGGCGGCCTTGGAACACCCTGCCGAACCCCGCGGCCGAGGTGACCGACAGGGCCACCAGGGCGGTCAGGAGGAGGAGGCGGCCGCCTGCAGCTTTTTCGCCCTGCGTGGTTGCCATGTCTCGGCGAGCTTTCCTTCCGGTTGGACCAGGTGGACTTCCCATCCCGCCCGTTGCAGCGATACCCTCGCGGCCGAGGCCCGCGACGAGAGCTCGGCCAGCGCCTCGGCCGAGGCGGTTCCCGTGGTGATGGGTTGGACGAACACCGCGACCTTCCGCCCGAACCCCAGGCCGGCCCGGGAGATGGTTGCCACGTCTCCGCCCACCGGCGGGGCGGTGACCACGGCGAGCGTGGTGTCGGCCAGCGATCCCGAGCGCAGTCCCCGCAGCACCCGGGATGTGCCCCTGACCGCGCTGGGCGCCACACCCGCCAGGGCCTCCAGGAGCCGCTCCTCCGTGACCAGGGTGGCCGGCCCGTCGGCGGTGGCCAGGCGGAGGGAGAACCCGGCGCGGATGAGGCCGCGGCCGACGCTGGCCGCGATGGAGACGGCGCGCTCGAAGGTCGGCGAGCCCGCCCGGCCGAGCACCTCGGCCCGGTTGTCCAGGAACACCGTGGCGGAGGAGCGGCGGGTGGACTCGTCCTGGCGGATCATGAGCTGTCCGCTTCGCGCCACGCTCGGCCAGTGGATCCGGCGGAGGTCGTCGCCGGTGACGTACTCGCGCATCGTGTAGAACTCGGCCGCCGAACGGTACAGGTGGCGCACCGCAGACTCCCCGGCGCCCACGCCCTGGGAGACCAGGTGTCCCGAGTCGAGGTCCTCGACCTCCGGGTACACGATCAGATCACTGGCCCCGGCCGTGTTCATCCGGGTTCGGGCCAGGCCGAAGGGATCCGAGACGAAGATCGTCAGGGGGCCGACCCGGTACCGGCCCCGCCGCCGGCAGGCGATGGTGTACGTGGCCGACTGTTGGTTCCGTGGAGGGATGCCGCTCACCACGAGGCGGGCGGGCTTCCCCAGGCCTGCCGGGATGGCGTCCTCCATCAGCAGGAAGCTCGTGGTGGTCCGCCCGAGGTTCTCCACCGTCACCTCGACCGTGGCCCTCGAGCCGGCGTACACCCGGGCCGGCGCCAGGTGCCGGCGGATCCCCAGCCGCACCCGGGTCCACCTGACATAGAGCGTGGCCACCACGGGAAGGACCACGATGCCGACGGCCAGCACGTGGAGATCGGGCGAGCCGATGAACCGGGCCGCGATCCAGAGTGAGAGGCCGGCGGCCACCGCCGCCCAGCCCCGCCTCGTGGGCATCAGGTCTTCCCGCGGACCGGGACCGGGATCTGTTCGAGGAGTTCGGCCAGCACCGACTTCGGCGTTCGTCCGCCCATCGCGGCGTCGGCCGACAGCAGGATGCGGTGGGACATCACCGGGACCACCAGCTCCTTGATGTCGTCGGGGATCACGTAGTCGCGGCCCTCGGTGGCGGCCATCGCCCGGCTGGCCCGGAGCAGCATGATCGACGCCCGTGGGCTGGCGCCCAGGTAGACGTCGGGGTGCTTCCGGCTGGCGTCGGACAGCGACACGATGTAGCGGCGGAGGGCCTGGGCCACGTGGACCTCGCGCACCATGTGGATCATCTCGGCCACGCCGGGGGCGTCGGTGACGGGTTCGATCTCGTCGAGCGTGGAGGAAACGCCGTGGGTGTCCAGGATGTTCGCCTCGGACTCCACGCTCGGGTATCCGATGGACAGGCGCATCATGAACCGGTCCAGCTGGGCTTCGGGGAGCGGGTAGGTTCCCTCGTGCTCGATCGGGTTCTGGGTGGCGATCACCATGAACGGCGTGCCGAGCTGATAGGTGACGGTGTCGATGGTGACCTGCCGCTCCTCCATGGACTCGAGCAGCGCCGACTGCGTCTTCGGGCTGGCCCGGTTGATCTCGTCGCCGAGAACGATGTTGGCGAAGATCGCACCCGGCTTGAACTCGAAGTCGCCGCGCTCCTGATTGAACACGTTCACGCCGGTGATGTCGGTGGGAAGGAGGTCGGGGGTGAACTGGATGCGCCGGAACGAGCAGTCGATCGACCGGGCGATCGACTTCGCCAGCATGGTCTTGCCGACCCCGGGAACGTCCTCGATCAGCAGATGGCCCTCGGCCACCAGACAGGCCAGGGCCAGCTTGATCTCGTGCTCCTTGCCCTGGACCACCTGCTTGATGTTGTCGAGGATCGAACCCAATGTGGTCGCGAACCGCCCCCAGTGCTCCGGCTCCCTGCGTGCGACCACGTTCCCTCCGCCCTCGATCCGACCGGTCATCTTACCCGGCTGTACGAACAGCTAGCCTTCTCCGGATTCGCCCGGCCGGCAGCAACTACGAACGGCGAGGGCTGCCGGTTCCTTCGGATGCTCTCGGAGCAGACGCCGGGACCGCTCCGCCGGTTCGCGCCTCGGGGATCACCCGAGGAAGCGACAACGCCGTTGTTATACTCGGCGCGGGTTGGACAGTGGGTAGATCCCTCGTTCTCAACGCGTCGCTGCAACCCCTCGGGGTCGTTCCCGCCCGGAGGGCGGTGGTCCTCGTCCTCAAGGAGAAGGCCGAGATCGTCTTCTCCAACGGGGTGGTCTACCGCTCGGAGCGGATCGAGATCCCGGCTCCGTCCGTGGTCCGGCTCCGCTACTTCGTCCACGTGCCCTACCGGGCCAGCGTGGCGCTGACCCGCCGGGCGGTGTTCGCCCGGGACGGCTTCGTGTGCCAGTACTGCGGGTCGGCCGCGGAGAACGTCGATCATGTCATGCCGAAGTCCCGGGGCGGACAGCACAGCTGGGACAACGTGGTGGCGGCCTGCCGCCGCTGCAACTCCCGCAAGGAGAACCGCCTGCCGCACGAGGTCGGACTGAGGCTCCATCGCGAGCCCGCCGCACCCCGGGACGGGTTCCGGCTTTCCATCGGGCGGGTCGAGCCCGAGTGGGAGGCGTACCTCTAGAGGGTCACCTATCGGGTCACCGCGGTCGCATCACGCTCCTCAACCGCACGCCCCTATCGCCAATCGAGTCCGCCGATCGAACTGGAGTTCGGGCTCAATTCTTCGCTGTTGGGTGCCGACCACTCTTGACGTGGTGGAGCATTAGTGGCATAAACGTGGGGCTCTGTGGAGGAGAAGGGTACCCAGTGGCGGAACTGCTCGGCCAGCATCGCTATCAGCTCGACGCGAAGGGACGGATCGCCCTGCCCTCGCGGTTCCGCGGCGTGCTCGAGGCCGGGGTGTACCTGACGCTGGGGCAGGACCGGTGCCTGTACGCCTTCCCCAACGATGAGTTCCAGCGGCAGGCCGAGGAGGTCCGGTCCCGGCCCCTGTCGGCGCAGGCCGCCCGGGACTACCGGCGGATGTTCTTCGGCAACGCGGAGCGGGCCGACCTCGACAAGCAGGGGCGGATGACCATCCCCCAGCGGCTGCGGGCGAAGGTCGGGCTGGAGCAGGAGGTGGTCGTGGTGGGCGTGTTCGACCACCTGCAGATCTGGTCGGGGCAGGTCTGGGACGCCTACGAGGCGGACGTCGCCGGGGCGTACGCCAGCGGGGCCCTCGACCCGGACGGCCGGTGAAGCCGGAGGTGGAGGGAATGACGGAACAGCCGAAGGTTCGAACGGGCGGGGCGCCAAGGGGCGCGCTGCTCTCCGAGATCGGGCAGAGCTTCCAGCTGATGGGCCTGATGGCCGCGATGCTCGCGTGCTATCTGGGCCTTGGGTTGCTGGCGGTCCGGGTGCTTGCATAGGCCGCACCGGCCCGTCCTGGTGGCAGAGGTGGCGGCGTACCTCGCGGGGAGGACGGTGGTGATCGACGCCACGGTGGGGGCGGGCGGCCACGCCGAGGCGCTCCTCGACGCCGGCGTCGGGACGGTGGTCGGCCTGGACCGGGATCCCGAGGCGCTGGCCGAGGCGTCGCGCCGGCTGGCCGGGCGGGACGGATTCCGCCCCGTGATGGGGCGGTTCTCTCGGCTGACTGACGTGGCCGTCGAGCTCGGGCTGTCCGAGGTGGGCGGCGTGCTGTACGACCTCGGGGTCTCCTCGATGCAGCTGGACCGGCCGGGCAGGGGATTCAGCTACCGGGCGGAGGGACCGCTCGACATGCGGATGGGGGGCGAGGAGGAAGGCCCCACCGCCGCCGAGGTCGTGAACGGCTACGCCGAGGAGGACCTGGCCAGGATCGTGTTCGAGTACGGCGAGGAGCGCCTCGCCAGGCGGATCGCCCGGGCCATCGTTCGGGCCCGGAACCGAGCGCCCATCACCACCACGGGCCAGCTGGCCTCGGTGGTCGCCTCGGCCGTGGGCCGGCGCCCCGGCGGGCCGCACCCGGCCCGCCGGACCTTCCAGGCCATCCGGATCGAGGTGAACCGGGAGATCGAGGAGCTCGCCGCGTCCCTTCCCCAGGCGGCGGGCCTCCTCGAGCCCGGGGGGCGCCTGGCGGTGATCTCCTACCACTCCATCGAGGACCGGACGGTGAAGCGGTTCATCGCCTCCGAGCCGTTGCTGATGCCTTTGGAGAAGAAGCCCGTGCGCCCCGCAGAGGCGGAGCGGCAGGCGAACCCCCGGGCTCGGAGCGCGAAGCTCCGGGTGGCCGAAGCGGTCGGGCAGGTGGCGGCGTGACCGCGCCCCGCACCCGGCGCAGGGCCCGGCCCGCCGGGCGGCCGAAGCTCCGGGTCGTTGCGCCGCGCCGTCGCCGCAAGCTCCCGTTCCTGCTGATCTCCCTGGCCGTGGTGGGCACGCTCATCGCGGGTGTGGCCAGCGTCCAGGCCCTCGTGTCGCAGAGCTCCTTCCACATGTCCGAGCTGTCCCGCCGGACCGAGCAGCTGCGGGAGCGCTCGCTCGAGCTTCGGCTCAAGGTGGCCGAGCTCTCCTCGCCCCGGCACCTCCAGGACGCGGCCCGGAGGCTCGGGCTCCGGGTCCCCGCCGAGGTGAACCTGCTCACGGTGAAGGCCGGCGCCACCGTCGGTGCACCGGGGACCGGGTCGACGCAGGATCAGCTCGCGCTCGAGGGGCACGTCCCGGGGGCCCCATGACACGGCGCACCCCGCAGCCGCCGGCCAGGCGCCTGGTGGCGCTGCTCGCCGTGTTGAGCCTCGGGCTTTGCGGCATCCTCTACCGCCTGGTGGTCCTGCAGGTGAAGGACGCCTCCGCCTACCAGGCCATGGCCCGGAACGAGCTGCTCCGGGAGATCGCCCTCCCGGCCACCCGAGGGACGATATTCGACCGCAACGCCCAGCCCCTGGCGATGTCGCTCCCGGCGAAGGCGGTGTTCGCCGACCCGGCGATCGTGCGGAATCCGGCGGCAGAGGCCCGAGCCGTGGCGTCGATCCTCCATCTGGATCGGGCCGAGGTGGAGGCGAAGCTCCGCCCCGCCGTCAGGGCGGACGGGAAGGCCGTTCGGTTCGTCTACCTCGCCCGGGGCGTCGACCTCGACGTCGCGGCCAGGCTGGCGGCGAAGCGCCTGGCCGGCATCGGGTTCCTCGCCGAGAGCCGCCGGTACTACCCGGGCAACGAGCTGGCCGCCCAGGTGCTCGGGTTCGTCGGGACCGACGGGACCGGCCTGGACGGCCTGGAGTCGCAGTACCAGAAGATCCTGGCCGGCCGGCCCGGGCATCGAGTGGTGGAGGAGGATCCCCAGGGCGTGTTCATCCCCCAGGGGACCAACGAGGACGTCCCCCCGGTGCCGGGCGAGGATCTGGTGCTCACCATCGACCAGGACATCCAGTACCGGGTCCAGTCCGCGCTGGCCCAGGCGGTGAAGCAGAACAACGCGAAGGGCGGGACCGTCATCGTCATGGATCCCCGCACCGGGGAGATCCTGGCGATGGTGACCTACCCGTGGTTCGACCCCGGGCGCTTCGCCGACTACGCCAGCTCTCGGTGGAAGAACGGCGCCGTGGCGAACGCCTACGAGCCCGGATCGGTGAACAAGGTCATCACGGCCGCGGCCGCGATCCAGGACGGGGTGGTGGGCCTGGGCCAGCGGTTCGAGGTCCCCGACCACCTTCGGCTGTACGACAAGGTGTTCCACGACGCCCACGGACACCCGCCCGAGCAGATGACCCTGGCCGACATCCTGGCCTACTCGAGCAACATCGGGGCGATCAAGGTGGCCGGCCTGCTGGGGAAGGACCGGTTCTCCTCCTACCTCGACCGGTTCGGGCTCGGCCACACCACGGGGCTCGGGTTCCCCGGCGAGTCGCCCGGCATCGTGCTCCCCCCCGATCGATGGTCGGGCACCAGCATGGGAACGATCCCCATCGGCCAGGGGATCGCGGTGACCCCGCTGCAGATGGCCAGCGTGTATGCCACGGTCGCCAACGGCGGCGTGTGGGTCCAGCCCAGCCTGGTCAGGGGCACCGTGGGCGAGGACGGCAAGATGACGGCGGCATCGCCTCCCGACACCCGGCGGGTGATCTCTGGGCAGACGGCGTCCACGCTCACCCGGATGCTGGCCTACGCGGTCGAAGTCGGGACCGGCACCGAGGCCCAGATCCCCGGCTACTGGGTCGCGGGGAAGACCGGCACGGCGTTGAAGCCGCTGCCGAACGCCCTCGGGTACAGCACGAACAAGTACGTGGCCTCCTTCATCGGGTTCCTGCCCGCCTCCCGGCCCTCCCTGGTGATCGCGGCGATCCTCGACGAGCCCTCCACCGAGTTCGGCGGGATCGCCGCCGCACCGCTGTTCCGCCAGATCGCGCACGTGGCCGTGGCCAGGCTCCGGATCCCTCCGGCGGGCAAGCCGCCCGTCCCGCAGCACGCCATCGGGGCGGGGTAGGGTGACCCCGATGCTAGAATCGGCGGAGCCCTGGGCCCCCGACCGATCTCGTTCGGGGGCTCATTCGTGACCGGCGGGAGCGGCATCGCCTCCCCGGTCGCCCTCGAGCCGTCAGTGACCATGTCTGAGCCGATCCCGCTCTCGGAGCTCACCGCCCCCCTGGCGCGGGCCGAGGTTCGCGGGGACCCGTCGGTCCCGGTGACCGACGTGGCCTACCGGTCGGCCGAGGTCCGCCCGGGGACCCTGTTCTTCTGCGTGCCCGGTGTGAACACCGACGGACACGCGTTCGCCGGCGAGGCGGAGGCGAGGGGGGCGGCGGCCGTGGTGGTGGAGCGCTGGCTCGAGGTCGGCTGCCCGCAGGTCCTGGTTCCGTCCGTTCGCCGGGCCATGGGCCCCATGTCGGCCGCCCTGTTCGGCCATCCCTCCGTGGACCTGACCATGGTTGGGGTGACGGGCACGAACGGCAAGACCACGACCACCTATCTGATGGAGTCGATCTTCCGGGCGTCCGGCTCGAGGGCCGGGGTCATCGGCACGACCGGCGTGCGGATCGACGGCGCGCCGTTCCC
>DASWCX010000373.1:0-1941 GCA_036395815.1 Actinomycetota bacterium
TTGCCGGCCGCAGCACGGTGCCGATGGTCTGCGCGTACCGCACGACCTCCCGGCGGATGGAGGGCTGGGAGACGAGGGCCGCCAGCTCCGTCGGGGTCCGAGCAGGCTCCGCCACCCCACGCCTTGGTGGGCGGGTGGCCAGCCCGAGCTGGAAGCAGATCTGGCCGACGGCGAACAGCCTGGTGCGAGCCCTGGTGCGGGCGGAGTCCGACAGCGCCGCGGCCCGTTCCACCTCGGCACGGAACGTGGCCAGGTCGTCGTCGCCCAGGCCATCCAGGCCCGTGCTCGCCCACGTGCACACGACCGGGAGGCTGTGGCGGGCCACCTGGCGGATCCAGTTGGCGCTCCATCCGAGCTCCCGGCCCACCCCCTCGGCGTGGTCGATGTCGCCGGGGTGAAGCCGGTCCCACACGAGCGACAGGTCCACCCCTCCCGGCTTGGCCAGCAGCAGCTCGACGTCGACCCGCAGGCGGCCCGAGACGGCGGCCCACACCACGAACGGCCAGGCCTTGTCCCGGTGCAGATCGGTGACCCGAGCCTGGGTCGGACGGGCCATCCACTCGTCGAGGTCGGGGTGGTGCGCGAGGAACCGGCGCGCCGAGTGACGCCTGGCGTAGCGGCTCCCCTCTTCGATGGTGAGGCTGGCGACGTACTCGTCGTACGCAGCCAGCTCGCCGCCCTCGGCGCGCGGGACGACCGCCGTCGTGATCATCGGGCCGCTCCTCGGGCCCGGGCGTACTCCGTGGCGAGCATCTCGGGCGACAGGTGCACGTAGGCGGCGGTGGTCTCGGGATGGGCGTGACCCATCAGCTCCTTCAGCACCAGCAGGTCGATGCCGGCCGCCGCGAGCTCCGTTCCGTAGGTGTGGCGCAGGCGGTGGGGCCGGACCCGGGTGGCGCCCGAGCGCGCCCGGTGAACCCGGAACACCTTGCGCATCCCGGCCTCGGTCATGGGCTGCCCTCGGGTCGGTCCCCGCAGCACCACGAAGCACTCCGGGGTCCTGCACCCGGCGGGACGCTCGGAGCGCAGGT
This sequence comes from Actinomycetota bacterium, assembly GCA_036395815.1. Classification (GTDB taxonomy): domain Bacteria; phylum Actinomycetota; class UBA4738; order UBA4738; family UBA4738; genus DASWCX01. The sequence continues at coordinate 1,032 of DASWCX010000373.1, forward strand.
AGGCGGCGAGCTCGGCGAAGAACGCCCGGTCCACCGGAACGACGCGCTCCCGCCCGCCCTTTCCCCGCACACGGAGCTGACGCAAGCCCATGTCGACGTTGGCCAGGAGCAGGTTGCGCACCTCCGCAGCGCGCAGGCCGCCGAGAACCATGGCCAGCACGATCGCCCGGTCCCGGCGGGTCTCGAGGTCGGAGCAAAAGGCGGCGACGTCGCCGGGGTCCAGGCTCTCGGGCAGCCGCCGGTCCTGGCGCACCAACCGCCCGTCGGAGCGAGCCCGGCGCCCCCCCAGGTGGCCCAGGAGTCCTCGAGGTCGGGCCCGCAGCCCGGTCGAGCGACGGCCTGGCGGGACCGGGTTGTTCCTCCGTGCCCCTGTGATCACCGCGTACTCGAACAGTCCCCGCACCGCGGCGACGCGTCGGTTCATCGTGGCCGGCGACGGCCCGGTCCGCTCATGCAAGCGCACCACCTTCCCGGTGGCTCTGCGCACCGACCTCGCCTGCCAGTCGAGCCAGTCGAACAGGTCGCTCGGCACGACCTCCTCGGCACCGATACCCCGGTCGGTCAGGAACCGGCTGAAGTTCAAAAGGTCGAACGCGTACCCTCGCACCGTGCCCGGCGCGAAGCCTCGGGCCTGGAGTTGAGCGAGGTACGCGTTGGCAACCTCGCTGATCCGGCCATCACCACGAAGACGATGGCCACCCTCTTCGACGACCACTCTCACGTCCACCGCCACCTCCTCGAGATCGAGTGTCCACCCCCGCCGGAGGCCAGTGGGGGACCTTCAGGCCACTTGACGGAGACCGACCTCCGAGGGCCGGTAAACGGAGAACGTCCTCGACGCCCTTCCGAAGCGCCGGCACCCGCAGGCCAAAGACGCCCTGCAGGCGATCTACACGGCGGAGTCCCGGTC
>DASWCX010000374.1:0-1571 GCA_036395815.1 Actinomycetota bacterium
CGCGACCTCCGGGAGCAGCTCGTCGGACTGACGCGTGGGCGCGAGGTGTTCCAAGCGCGCTACATCGACTTGGAAGCGTTCGACACTGTAGCGCCACTCCTGGACTGGCCGACGCTTTGCGCCCCACCGTAGTTGGGCGTCAGTTCGATTCGTCGACTCGGGTGGGGCGAACCGTCCCCTTCGCGGCGCGTTGTAGCCCGAAACGGTAGAGCGGCGGGGCGATCAACCGGACGATCTGCATGGCCGCCAACGCGCGCGGGATCGACACCTCGGGGGCCTTGCCGCGCTTCACCACCTGGACGATCAGGTCGGCGACCCGTTCGGGCTTCATCACCCGGCGGCCCTTCTCGATGGCGTCCCGATGGGGGAACGACTCCGTGGCCACCAACCCCGGGTTCACCGCCGTGACCAGCACGCCGCGGTCCGACACCTCGTAATTCAGCGCCTCGGAGAACGCCACCACCGCATGTTTGGTCGAGGAGTACACCGACGACCCCGGCACCGCGAACCTGCCGGCCAGCGAGGCCACGTTCACCACGTGGCCCCTCCCCGCGGAGAGCATGAGAGGCAGGAAGGCCTTCGTGCAGGCCAGAACCCCCACGTAGTTGACGTTCACCACCCGTTCGACCTGCTCCCAGGACATGTCGGGGAACGAGCCACCGCCCGGAACGCCCGCGTTGTTCACCAGGACGTCGCACCGTCCATGGGCGGCCATCACCCGCGAGGCCAGCGACGAGACCTGCGAGCGGTCCGTGACGTCGCATCGTTCGGCGCTCGCCGTCCCGCCCCGCGCGGTGATCCCCTCCACCAGCTCGCGGAGGCGGTCCTCGCGGCGGGCCGCGGCCACCACGGTCGCGCCCTCCCGGGCCATCGCCGAAGCGGTGGCCCACCCGATCCCGGACGAAGCTCCGGTGACCACGGCGACCGCCCCGCGCAGCTCCATCGCTACAGCTGGACCAGCGCGGTGGTGGTCTGTCCGCCGTCGACAACCAGCACCGACCCCGTGATGAACGCGGCGGCCGGCGAGCACAGGAACACCACCGGGCCCACGATGTCCTCCGGTTTCGCCCACCGCCCCAGGGGGATCGAGGCCAGCGCGCCCTGGAAGAACTCGGGGAACTGCCGGGCCTGTTCGTTCATCTCGGTCTCGACCCAACCCGGGGCCACGGCGTTCACCCGGATGCCCGAGGAGGCCCACTCGCGGGCCACGGTCTTGGTCAGGTTGATCAGGGCGGCCTTCGCCGTCGAGTAGTAGCTCAGCCCAGGGCTGGCGATGAAGCCGGCCACGGAGGCCACGTTCAGGACGCAGCCTTCCCCTTTCGGCAGCATCACTTGCCCGACGGCCTTCGTGGCGTACAGCGCCCCCATGAAGTTGATCCGGAAGTACTTCTCGAAGCCCGACTCCCGGATCTGGTCGACCGTGGACATGAACGGCGCTGCCCCGGCGTTGTTGACGAGTATGTCGACCGTCCCGAACGCCTCCACCGTCCGGTCCACCAGGTTCTGGACGGCCTCCGGATCGGAGACGTCGGTCACCACCGGGAGGGCCCGTCCGCCTGCCGCCTCGACCT
>DASWCX010000375.1:0-27881 GCA_036395815.1 Actinomycetota bacterium
GAGACCGTCTCTCCGAGCAGCGCCCGCGCGTGGGCGTCGACGGCAGCCGAATGCGCGATGTCGTCCTCGAACAGCTCGGCGAGCGTCATCCCCACGAGCTGATTGGGGCCCAGCCCGAGCGTGCGCAGCGCCCGGCCCACGGAGGACGTGATCCGGAGGTCGCAATCCGTGGTCCAGAACATCCCGGGGAACTGGTCGACCACCGTGTGCAGGGCTCCCACGGCGTCGAGCTCCGGCGAGGGCGAGCCGCCATCGCCGACCGGCCCGTTCGAAGTGATCCCCCGAAGCCGCCACTGCTTCATCCGAGCTCTCCTGCCGAAGCCCTCCGACCCGCGCGCTCCGAGGGTGGACTAGTTCGGCCGGGTGGTCAATCCCTCGATCGGCCCTCCCCCAAGCGGGGACCCCAGGACGTGCCGAGGCCGCACCTACGACTGCCTTCGCGTTCGATCGAATCGGCCCACGATCGCCTTCAGCGCGTCGATCTCCGCGGTGAAGGCGCCTCGCCCGGCCCTCGTCACCGTGATCCAGGTCCTGGGGCGCTTTCCCTCGAACCCCTTCGAGAGGGTCACGAGCCTGGCTTCCTCCAACACCTGGAGGTGGCGGGAAAGGTTGCCGTCGGTGAGCCCGAGGGTGTCCTTCAAGTAGCGGAAGTCGACGCGACTCGCCTCGACCAGCACCGCGAGGATCGCCAGCCGGACCCGTTGGTGGACGAGATCGTCGAGGTCGACGGCGGGGTGACTCAAACCGAGGTCCGGTCCATGAGGCGAAGCACCAAGGCCACGCCGATGAGCACGATGGCGTAGGCCACGGTTGGCACCACCTGGTACACAACCACCGTCCCGAGATGGGAGAGCGTCGAGACTCCCGAAGCACCGGGGCCGGCCGAGATCGACGCCAGCGCGGCGTCGTTCGCGAGGGTCAGCGCCATGGCGCCGACCAGGAACAACAGCGCCGCGAGCACGATCCCCACAGCCAGGGTCCGCTTGGTCCGCCGCTTGGCCGCCGCGACCAGATACGCTCCCACCACCGCCAAGGGGGCTCCCACCGGGGCGAGGGTCACGACGCCCAGGACCGGCAGACCCCACCCCACCTGCGGGTAGTAAAGCCACCAGAGCGTCAGGGAGGTGGCGTATCCGCCCACCCCGGCAAGCAGGAGCGCGGCCGCCCACAGGCCCACGGCGCAGACCACCTCCGGGCCGACGAGACCGCGGGAGCCTGTCTGGTCCTGGCGCCGGCCGTAGTAGAGAGCGATCGTTGCGATGGCGCAGGGACCTGCGATGGCCCAGTAGATCGCCGTCAGGAGGCGCGACGATGTGATCGCCGGGCCGAGGCTCACGAGAAACAGGGCCCCGAACAGCCCTGGCGGAAACCAGCCGCCTCGAAGCCGATCCCTCGTCCGCCTGCGCACGTACTCCACCCTGAGCAGGGCATCCAGCGCCTCGTCCGTCTGCATGTTCGAACCTCCTCGCGAGGCCGATGTGCCTGCGTGCCCGGGTCCGGTCCGCGACTTCGGCCTCCGATACTTTGTACTGCAAAGTACTCGGTGATGTCAAGACCGACTTGGCGGCGGCTCCGAGCCGGGTCAGAACTGCGGCGTCTCGGTGTACTCGCCGAAGGGCCCGCGGAGAGCGTCCACGATCTCGCCCTCGGTGCAGTAGGCCCGGGCGCAGTCGACCAGCAGGGGGATCAGGTTCTCGTCGGTTTGGGCGGCCGACGTCAGCCGCTCCAGGGCTCGCTCGGCCGACCCGGCGTCACGGCCCGCGCGCATCGTTCGAACCCGTTCGACCTGTTGGCCTTCGGTCTCGGGCGAGATCACCAGCACCTCGATGGGCTGGTCGTTCGGGTCGACGAACTCGTTCACGCCCACCCTGACCAGCCGGCCCTTCTCGTACAGCTCCTGCTCGCGGAACGCGGAGTCGGCGATCTCGCCCTGGAAGTAGCCGCGCTCGATCCCCACCAGCATCCCCTCCAGCATCGAGCCCCTCCCCATCCCGTCGATCTTCGCGAAGTACTCCTCGGCCAGCTGCTCCATCCGGTTGGTCAGGGCCTCCACGAAGTACGAGCCGCCGAGGGGGTCGATCACGTTCGCCACCCCGGTCTCGTGGGCGATGATCTGCTGGGTTCGAAGGGCGATCTGCGCGGCCTTCTCGGTCGGGAGCGCCAGCACCTCGTCGAGCGCGTTCGTGTGCAGCGACTGGGTTCCTCCCAGAACCGCCGCCAGCGCCTCCACCGCGGTGCGGACGATGTTGTTCTCGGGCTGCTGCGCGGTGAGCGAGCAGCCGGCGGTCTGGGTGTGGAACCGGAGCCGAAGGGACTGCTCGCTCTTCGCGCCGTACCGTTCCCTCAGCCACCTGGCCCAGATCCTCCGGGCCGCCCGATACTTCGCGATCTCCTCGAAGAAGTCGATGTGCGCGTTGAAGAAGAAGGAGAGGCCCTGGGCGAACCGGTCGACGTCCAGCCCTCGCTGCTCTCCTAGCTCGACGTAGCTGAACCCGTCGGCCAGGGTGAACGCCAGCTCCTGGGCGGCGGTCGAGCCCGCCTCCCGGATGTGGTAGCCGCTCACGGAGATGGGGTGGAACTTCGGCACCTCCCGCTCGCAGAACCCGATGAGGTCGCCGATGAGCCGGAGGTGCGGGCGGGGCGGGAAGATCCACTCCTTCTGCGCGATGTACTCCTTGAGGATGTCGGTCTGCAGCGTTCCGTCCAGCGTCTTCCAGTCCACGCCCTGCTTCTCCGCCGTGGCCAGGAAGAACGCGAACAGGATGGTGGCGGGGCCGCTGATGGTCATGGACGTGGTGATGTCCGCCAGGGGGATCCCGCCGAACAGCGTCTCGAAGTCCTCGAGGGAATCCGTGGCCACCCCGCACCGGCCGACCTCGCCCTCGCTGCGCGGATCGTCGGAGTCCCGGCCCATCAGCGTGGGCATGTCGAAAGCCACCGACAGCCCTCCCTGCCCCTGGCGGAGGAGGAACTTGTACCGGGCATTCGTCTCCTCCGCCGAGCCGAACCCGGCGAACTGCCGCATGGTCCACAGCCGGCCGCGGTACATGGAGTGGTACACGCCTCGGGTGAACGGATAGTGGCCCGGGTACCCGAGGTCGCGCTCGTAGTCGAAGCCCTCGACGTCGGCCGGCGTGTACAGGGGTTCGAGCGGCTCGCCCGAAAGGGTCTGGAAATCGGCGTCCCGCTCCGGCGTCTTCCGGTAATGGTCCCGCCAGCGCTCCTGCTCGTCCTCAGCCATCGCCCTCTCCGGTGGACGGCCCAACCTTCTCCAAGAGTATGTCAGCGACCCGATATGGATCGATCCTCCTGGCCGCGAGGTCATCGGCGAGCTCGGCCTCGGCTCCCTGGTCCAGAAGGCCCGCGGTCCGGGCCCGAAGACGCAGCGCCACCATGCTCTCGACCTCCTCGAGGATCCGGCGCCGGCGCCTGCCCTCGAGCTGGCCGGATTCCTCGAGGTGGGCGCGGTGCTCGGAGATCGCCTCCCACAGCTCGTCGATCCCGTCGCCGTTCATGGTGGAGGTCCGCACGATGGGAGGCTCCCACTCCAGCTTCGGCCCCATCCGGAGCATCCCCTTGAGGTCGCGAACCACGTCGCCCGCTCCCTCGCGGTCGGCCTTGTTCACCACGAACACGTCGGCCACTTCGAGGATGCCCGCCTTGGCCGCCTGGACGGCGTCGCCCCACCCGGGCTGGAGGACCACGAGGGTCGTGTCGGCCGCGGTGGCCACCTCGACCTCGGCCTGGCCCACGCCCACCGTCTCCACCAGCACGAGGTCCCTGCCGGAGGCGTCGAGGACCCGGATGGCCTCGGGCGCGGCCAGCGCCATCCCGCCGAGGTGTCCACGGGTGGCCATCGACCTGATGAACACGCCTGGGTCCGTGGCGTGGGCCTGCATCCGGAGCCGGTCCCCCAGCAGCGCTCCGCCGGTGAACGGAGACGTCGGATCGATGGCCAGGACAGCCACCGTCTGCTGGCGGGAGCGGGCCGCTCGAACCAGGTGTTCGGCAAGGCTCGACTTGCCCACGCCGGGCGAGCCGGTCAGGCCGACCGTGTAGGCCCCTCCAGTCCTGGGATAGAGGACGCCGGAGAGCTCGGCCAGCCCGGATGCGCCGTCCTCGACCATGGAGATGGCCCGGGCCACCGCGCGGCGATCTCCCGCCAGCACCTTCTCCGCGAGCTCCCGAGCCTTCACCGCACGGGACCATATCTCGTCCGCGGGCGTGCCGGCCGGTGCCGAGCGCCCGTGGAGCGGTCGGTTCGTCACGGATGCCGCCCATCCGGCCGGCGCGGCCGCCTCCCTACTGGGGGGTAGGAACCATCCGGCCGGGTAACACCCGGAGAGGCCGGCGGAACACGGCGTCCCGGTCGGTCGAGGAAGGAGTGATGAGCATGCCTCTGTGGGCGTGGATCGTGATGGGCGTTGCGGTGGTGCTGGTGGTCGCGGCGGCGGTGTGGATGGCCTTCCGGAAGCGAAGGAGCGGGCAGCTCCAGGAGCGGTTCGGGCCCGAGTACGAGCGGGCCGTCGACGAGCAGGGGGGACGATGGAAGGCCGAGTCCCAGCTGGCGGGCAGGCAACGCCGGCGCGAGAAGCTCGAGATCCGCTCCCTGGACCCCGCGGCGAGACAGCGATACACGGCCGAATGGCAGGCCACCCAGGCGCGGTTCGTGGACGAGCCGGCAGGAGCGGTGACCCAGGCCGATCGCCTGGTCATCCAAGTCATGAGCGACCGTGGCTACCCGATGGAGGACTTCGAGCAACGGTCCGCCGACATCTCGGTGGACCACCCCCACGTCGTCGACGACTACCGGGCCGGGCACGCCATCTCGATGGCGAACGAGCACGGCCGCGCCAGCACGGAGGATCTGCGGCAGGCCATGGTGCACTACCGGCGCCTGTTCGAGGACCTGCTCGAGTCGCGACGGGAGGACCGGGCGGCGGGATGAGCGTGGCGTAGGGACTCCGCCGTCCGCTACGACCTCCCTCGCGGCCTGACACAAGACGACCGGCCGGCCGGCGCCTCGCGGGCGGCGCCGAGCCGGCCGGTCTCTCACTGAGATCTGCGGCCGTGGCCGGCGGGTGGGCTCAGTCCTTCACGGCCCTCTTGATCTTCCGTCCAGCGGTCTGGACCGTCCCCATGACTTCCTTCGCCTCCCCCCGGTTCTGCTGCCGCCTGCCCTCCGATACGTCATGGCTGCTGCCCCGAGCTCGGCCCGTGGCCTCCCGAACCCTCCCCACGGCCTTGTCCTTCATCCCCTCCGCCCTCTTGCGCGTACCGGATGCCATCCCCCAACTCCTTCCGCTGCCTCGGGCGCCCGACATCAGCCTCGTCGGTTTCCCTTGTTCGGACCCGGCAAACGCGGGGAGTCAGAGGGATCGGCGATCGAGCTCGCGCAGGCGGGTGGCCGCCGCCTCCAGCACCTGGAGGGCCAGCTTTGGCTCCCGCTCCACCACCGACCGGAAGTCCCGCGCCCCCAGAACCATGAGCCGCGTCTCGCTGGTCGTGGTCACCGTGGCGGTGCGCTGGCCCCGGGAGAGGAACGCCAGCTCGCCGAAGAAGTCACCGGTCCCCAGGTCTCCGATCCGCCGTCCTCGCCTGCTGACCCGCAGCGCCCCGGCGATGATCACGAACAGGTCCTGGTCGGTATCCCCCTCCCGTACCACGTCCTTCCCTGGAGGCAGGTCGACCTCGGTGGCCGCCTGGATCAGCGCCCGGATGCCGCCCTTGGACACCGAGCCGAACATTGGGACCGCTTCGAAGTAACGGATCACATGGTGCGGGATCCCGCGCGCCATCACCCCTCCTCTACAACACCGACATCAACTTGTTCAACCGGGCCAGCTTCGCCGGGTGCCGGAGCAGCCCCCTGACCTTCAGCTGGCCCTTCATGAGCTTGCGGTTGACCTCCCGGCCCTCCTTCGTCATGACATCGGGCAGACCGAACTTGAGCGGCATCGAAGAGAGCCCCATGAGGGTCTCGGAATCGGTCTCCACCACCACCTGCGGCCTGCCCACCATGCCGTTTCGGACGATGGCCTGGCCCGGAGCCAGCCGGATCGAGACGTCGACGCCGACGTCGGTAGCCCGGATCGCGTACGTCGACGGCCTGGCGAGAAGGCCCTCTCGCTCCGGGTGGGCGGTGAGGTTCCCCTCGATCAGGCCGCCCAGCATCTGGGCCAGGCCGCTCGGCTCCGGGTCCGGGTATTGAACCTGGATTGTCACGGCTGGAGCACCACCTTCGTGGCCCGCCGCGAGTCGAACAGCTCGTAGCCCGCCACCGCCTCGGCCAGCGGGAGCCGGTGGGAGATGATCGGAAGCGGGTCGATGTCGCCGCGCGCCACCGCCGCCATGGCCCGGTCCCACCACGCGTGGATCGGGCAGATCCCGGAGAACTGCAGCCGGAGCATGCGGCTCCAGTACACCCCGACCGGGATGGTCAACGACTCGGTCACGAACATCCCCACCACGGACACCGTGCCGCCCCGGCGCACCACCTCCACCGCGGTCTCGAACGCCGGCACGCTGCCCACCGCCTCGATCGCGACGTCCGCGCCCCGGTCCTCGGTCAGCCCGGACACGGCCATCTGGGGATTGCGCTCCCTGGCGTTGATCGGGACCGCGCCCACCTTCTCCGCGATGGCCAGGCGTTCGGGCTCCAGGTCGATCGCGAGCACCTGGCGCGCCCCGAACAGCCGGGCCGACTGCACGCAGAAGAATCCGACCGGCCCCGCGCCCACCACCGCCACGGTGTCCTCCGGACCGATCCCCGCGATGGCGGCGCCGTAATAGCCGGTGGTGAGGATGTCGCCGACGAACAGGGCCCGTTCGTCCTCCATGCCCTCCGGGATGGCCAGGAGGTTGATGTCCGCGTTCGGGATGCGAACCATCTCCGCCTGGGTCCCGCCCAGACCGCCGCCGAACGGGCCCGCCCCCAGGTTCCGGAAGTCCTCGCACAACGAGGTCTGGCCCCGTTTGCAGAACCAGCACGCACCGCACACCACGTCGAACGCCAGCACCACTCGGTCGCCGCGCTTGAACCGGTGGACCTCCGGGCCGGTCTCCTCGATCACCCCGACGCCCTCGTGCCCCAGGGTGTCTCCGGGAGAGAGCGGAGCCTTGCCGTTGAAGAAGTGGAGGTCCGAGCCGCAGATGGCGGACGCCGTCACCCGGACCACGGCGTCGGCGGGGTGTTCGATCCTAGGATCGGGCACGTCGCCCACGGTGACGGTGCGGACGTCCTCGTAGACGACGGCTTTCACGGCTTCGTCCGGGTCATGGCGTCGCGGCCGGGGACGGGGCCTACCCGGCCGACTCGTCGACGAACTCGGTGGGCACGCTGGCGGCCAGGTTCACCAGCTCGTTCGCCGCCTTCACGTGCCTGACGATGGTCGGAAGGTCGCCCTTCAGCTTGAGCTTTCCCTGCATCATGCCCTTGACCGGGTCCAGCTCCTTCTTGATCACTTCCTTCCACCGCGAGTAGGGCGCGCTGATGATGAACTTCGCCTTCGACCCCTCTTCCGGCGACACCCCGAACCTGCTCTCCCGGCATTCGCCGTGCCACAGGTCGAGCCAGGACCACACCTCCTCCGGAACCCCCTTGTCGGGCTCCGGCTCGAAGACGTAGGAGATGTCCCCCTCCCACGTGGCCGCGGCCTCCCTGTACTCGGCGCTCTGGTTGATCCGTTCGACGTACTGATCGAGCCACTCCTTGCTCGGGAACACAGGCACCTGGCCTACCTCCTCTCGGTCCCGATCGCTTCCCCCCGGCGAGCGTCGTTCCTCCTGGTCGGGGAGTAAATCACGGCCACCCGCACCGATCCAACCGGACTACCGCCGGGGGAGGGCGATGAAGAGGTATCCCACCAGGTTGAACGTGGCGTGCGCGGCCATGGTGGCCAGCAGGCTCTGCCGCCACTCCAGGAGCAGGGCGAGGCTGATCCCGACCACGGCGAGCCCGGGGATCAGCAGGAGGTACGTCGGGCTCTGGTAGTGGGCCAGGCCGAAGATCGTTCCGGAGATCAACGCGGCGGGCCACGTGGAGAACCGGCGGCGGAGGCTCCGGTACAGGAAGCCGCGGAAGAACAGCTCTTCGGCGAACGGCGCGGCCAGGATGAAGATCGGCCCCAGGGCGAGCAGCCACCCGCCCCGAACGCAGACATCGACCTGTTTCGGCTGGGCCACGGTGTGGCCGGCCACGTGGTTCGCCACGATCTGGGCGAGGCTCACCGCGAAGCCGGCCACCACCACGAGCGCCCCGCCGGCCAGAGCCCCCGAGCCGAGGTCACCGAGGGGCTCGCGCGGGATCCCCAGGGCCGCCAGCGGCCCGCGGTTGACGTACCGGACCCACCCCAGGACCGCGCCGGCCAGGGCCAGCTCACCGACCAGGGCCACGACCGTGTACATGCCGGCGCAGGACAGGAGCGTGGACGGCAGGCTGAGCACTAGCGCCGCGATCACGGAGATGACGAACACCGGGACGGCCTCGACCGGGCTCCACGTCGGGGGTGGAGGGGGAACGGGCGTCCTTCCGTCCCGGTCGAGTCGCATGGGGTCCTACATTCCCACAGCTTCCCGGGATCGGCCCCCGACCCGGGGTATCATCCGGGTCCCCGTGATGCGCCTCGTGACCTACGACCGTGATGGCGACCGGCGGTTGGGTGCCTGGGTCCACGACGCGGTCGTCGACCTGCCCGACGCGGTCGGTCACCCGGCCTTTCCGGCCACGTTGGAAGCCCTGATCACCAGGCACCGCGGCACGGCCCTGGAGGCGGCGAGGGCGGCCCTGGCGAATCCATCGTACGTGGAGGAAGCGCGGGTCCGGTCGCCTCGGTTCCTGGCTCCGCTCGCGCTGGCGGGTGCCGAGCGAGGCCGCGTGCTCGGGCCCGGTGAGGACGTGCGCTGGCCCGAGGGAACGGCGTGCCGGTGGCAGCCCGAGCTCGCATGCGTCCTGGGCCGCTCGGGCCGGGACCTGTCACCCGAGGCGGCGTGGGAACTCGTGTTCGGCTACCTGATGGTGAGCACGTGGTCGCCTGGGGGCGACGATGGGGGCGACCCGTCGGTAGCTCGGCTGGCCACCACCCTCGGGCCGTGCGTGGTCACCGCCGAGGACTTCGATCCCTGCCAGGTGACCGCGACCGCTCGGGTGAACGGCGGGGTCTGGATACGGGAGCGGATGGGCGACGCGGCCTCCCGGTTCGCCCATACCATCGCCCTTGCCTCCAGGGAGCGCGAGGTGTCGGCCGGGGAGATCTTCAGCTCGTCGCCGTTCGACCGGCCCGTCCCCGGTGGCGGAGCCAGGGAACTCACTCGGGGGGCCACCATGGAGCTGGAGGCCGGCGTGTTCGGCGTCCTTCGCAACCGCCTGCGGTTCGTCAAGGCCGTCCCCCGACCCGAACCGGTTGGGGCGGGCCGAACGCGCTGAACGTCGCTCAGTCGATCAGTCCCAGGCCCCTCGCCCACGAGGTCGCGTAGCCGTCCACCTCCACGCCGGCGATGGCGTCGTCCCGCTCGAACGGCTTGTCCGACTCGACCATCACGGCGTACTCGTCGGCGAAGTCCTTCGTCTTCGAGGCCTCGATGGCCGCGGCCTGGGGGCCGTGCTGCAACCCCTGGGGGTGGTGGGTGATGTAGGCCTCTCCGATGCCGGCCCGGGAGAAGAACTGGCCGCGGTGGTAGAAGAGCACCTCGTCCTTGTCGATGTTCGAATGGAAGAATGGGACCCGAAGCGCCGTCGGGTCTCCAGTCTCGGTGGGCCGGGGGGCGAACAGGCCGATCTCGAACCCGTCGGACTTCCACACCGCGTGCACCGACGGGGGAAGGTGATACCGGGGCGAGACCACGGGCCGGAAGTCCTCCCGGTTGATGCGGATGGGACACAGGTCACCCTGCCAGCCCACGACGTCGAGGGGATGGAACGGATAGGTCAGCACCGTGTACTCGTCACCGCGCTTGACCCGAACCTCGAACTCGCCCGATTCGTCGTGCGGCTCCGGCTCGGGGGTCTCCATCACGCCGGGATCGAAGATTGCGTGGCGTCCCAGGATGCCCTTGTCGGGCAGGCGGTACTCACCACGGCCCTCGATCCCGTACAGGAACGTCTCCCCCTCGTCGGGAACCACGCGATGGGTCGTCCCCTTCGGCAGGATTAGGAAGTCGCCGTCCCGGTAGCGAAGCGGGCCGTAGTCGGTCTCCAGCAGGCCCGAACCCTGGTGGACGAAGTAGCACAGGTCCCCGTCCGCGTCCCGAAGGTAGTGGGGCATGGGCTCGGCCCGCCGGGAGACGTAGATCGAGACGTCCTCGTTGTGCAGGATGCGCTGCCACTCGCCGGTCGGCGCCGTCATGTCGGAGGTCTTCAGTCCGTTCAGGTCGTACGCGCGGGGTCGGAGCGGTCCCTCGATCCGCACCCACGCCGTGGGCGGGTGGGTCCGGTACAGGTGTGAGGCCCGGCCGTCGAACGCCTCGCGTCCGTGCTCCTCCTCGAAGGTTCCGTCGGGCAGCCCCACGTGGGCCTGCTTCGTCACCCGCCCTTTCGACAGTGGAAACATGTCCCTCCTCCCCGACGCTCCCCCGTGGACCCCCTCAGGCCTTCCTGGCCGTGGCCCGGTCCTTCCCCTGTCGCTTCTCTCGATCCTTCTTCTTCCGCTCCCGATCGTGCGCCCACCGCACCTTGTGCCGGTCGCCTCTGCCCATGGATCTCTCCTCCCTATGGCTCCTCGTCGGGTTCGTGTCCGATCGCCAGCTCAGCGCTTCGCTTGCAGGCCGCGTCGATGGCGTTCAGGAACGCCGCCCGCACGCCGGCCTGCTCCAAGTGCCGGATGGCCATGATGGTGGTTCCGCCGGGGGAGGTCACCATCTCCCGCAGCTCGACCGGGTGCACGCCGGTGTCTCGAAGCATCTTCGCCGAGCCGACCATGGTCTGGATGATGAGCTCGGTGGCCACGTTCCGGGGCAGGCCGAGCAGGATGCAGGCCTCGATCATCGCCTCGGCCAGCAGGAAGAAGTAGGCAGGGCCGGATCCACTGGTCGCCGTAACCGCGTCCTGGTGCTTCTCGGGCAGCCGGATGACCTTGCCCACCGAGCCCAGCAGCTCCTCGGCCACGGCGAGGTGCTTGTCCTCCGCGTAGCGGCCGGGGCTGATGACGGACATGGCCTCGTCCACCAGGACGGGCACGTTCGACATCACCCGGACCACCGGCGTCTGCGGGGGCATGTGCCGCTCGATGAACGACGTCCGGATGCCCGCGGCGAAGGTGATGACCAGATGGTCGGACGAGACGTCCCCGCTGATCTGCTGGAGGAGGGCCTCCATGTCCTGGGGCTTGACGGTGAGCACCAGCGTGCCGGCCCACTTCACCGCATCATGGTTCGAAAGGGTGCTGGCCACGCCGAGGCGATCCGCCAGGTCCCGGGCCCGCTCCTCCCGCCGGGCCGTGACCATCAGCTCGTCCTTCGTCCGTCCGCCCGATCGCATCAGCCCGGACAGGAGGGCCTCCCCCATGCGCCCTCCGCCCAGGAACGCCACCCGCCGCTCGTTCATCTCGCTCGCGCCCTCCTCTTCGTCGGCCGCCGGTCCGGCCGGCCGTCGGGCGAGTATAGGAGTGGGAGGCGGGCCGGGGATCGCCGCCTACCGCCGGACCAGGTTCGAAAGGAAGAACCAGATGTTCGCCGGCCGTTCGGCCAGGCGTCGGGTGAGGTACGGATACCACTGGGTGCCGTACGGGATGTACACCCTCACCGGCTCCCCCTCCGAGACCAGGGCCGACTGGAGGTCCCGCCTGATCCCGTACAGCATCTGGAATTCGTAGCGCTCCTTCGGCAGGCCGCGCCCGCGGACGAACCGCTTCGCCCCCTCCACCAGCCGGGGGTCGTGGGTGGCGAAGTGCACCACCGAGCCCGACGACAGGAGGGTGGCGACGAGATGGGCGAAGCTCCGCCGGACCTGGGCCTGGCGCTGGTGGGCGATGGAGGCCGGCTCGAGGTACGCGCCCTTGGCCATGCGGACGATCGCCGCGGGGCCAGCGATCCTCGCCACGTCGCCGGCCGTCCGATACAGGTAGGACTGCAGGCAGACCCCCACGGCGGGGAAGCGGTCGCGGAGGGAGATGTACACGGTCAGGGTCCGCTCGACGTACTCGCTGGCCTCCATGTCGATCATCACGAGGGTGGCCGGATCCGCCTCCGAAGCCACCTGCAGGACGCGCTCCATGTTCTCCACGCAGAGATCGGTCGAGGCGTCCAGACCGAGCTGGGTCAGCTTGACCGAGATGTTGCAGTCGAGCTCGGGCGACTCCCGGATGCGCTTGAGGGCCCGGATGTACGCGTCCGCCGCCGCCGCGGCTTGAGCCGGCGACTCCACGTTCTCGCCCAGGTGGTCGAGCATGGCCGCGATCCCTTGCGCGTTCAGGGCGCGGGCGGCGTCCATCCCGTCCTCCAGCCCGTCGCCGGCCACGAACCGACCCCCGAGCCTGCGCCCCAGACGTGTGCCGGTGATTGCCCGGCGAACCGGCGAGAGGCCGGTGGTCCACAGCGTGGCGCTCCGAAGCAGGGTGGTCACCGGTCGCCCTCGGAGCCCGAGCTTGGTCGGCACGGTGCGCAGTCCACGGCCGCAGTATAGGGACGGGGCGGACCCGTGGGCGCGAAAAGAGAGTGGCCCGAGAGACCTTCGGCTCGTCAGCGGCCGAAACCGCTAACCACCGTCGGCCCCTCGGGCCAAGTGCTCCGAGCAACCTCTCGCGGCTGTCTCGGTTTCCTCCGGCTTCCCCTTTCGTTGGGCTTTGGGGCTTCCCGAGCCTCCCCACCCGGACGGCCAGTTGGCCTTCCCGACCGTACGAGCAGGTGCGCCCAGTTAGCCTTACGGCTTTCCCAGGGGGTCCCCTTCGGTTCCCTGATTCAACCGCTCCGGCTGCTCGGAGCAAGGCGGATTCTACGGACGGCGCCGCATCCGTCAAGGTGACAAAACGCCTGGTGGTGGCGAGTCTCCGCAGGTCAGAGGCCGTTCGAACCGATGTGACAAAACCGGCCCCAACCCGGCCCGCGGTCCAGAGCCGCAGGTCACAGCTGGTCAGGCCGTGGGCGAACCGCCTTCAGGAAGGCCGAGCCACCCCTGGCGGACCCGGGAGAACTCCTCGCGGTTCACGCTCATGACGACGTGGTCGACCCACCCGCCGTCCTTCCACGAACGGTCGCGCAGCCGGGCCTCCTGGGCGAACCCGCACCGCTTGTACGTCCCCAGCGCCCTGTCGTTGTCGCCGAGCGTCCACAGTTCGACCTGATGCAGGTCCCATCGTTCGAAGGCATAGTCCAGCAGGGCCATCACGGCGTCCTGGGCGTACCCCTTCCCCCAGAAGGCCGGCTCTCCGATGAACATGTACAGGGAGCAGATGCGATCCCTGCGACGGAACTGATTGAGCCCGATGCGCCCGATCGGCCGGTCGTCGAACACGATGGTGAAGGGGAACCCCTCGCTCCGGCTCCGCTCGATGTCCTCGACCACGTCCGCGAGCGAGGTTGGAGTTTCGTAGTCCATGTAATGCCAGATCTCAGGGTGGTTCACCCATCGGTGGATCAACGGCGCGTCGGACTCCTCGACGGGCCTGAGGACCACCTTCCGGCCCCTGATCCAGGGGGAGCCCGCGCTCATCCCGCACGCTCCCCGGCCAGCTCGCGGTACACCTCGCCCAGCCCGGCGGCGGTGGCGTCCCAGGAGAACCGTGCCGCGTGCCCGATCGCCGCCTGCGACATCGAACGCGCCAGCGCGGGGTCTCTGAGCAGCGCCAGGATCCGATCCGCGTAGGCCCCCGGATCATGCCCTTCGACCAGCATCCCGCTCGAGCCGTCGGCCACCGTGTACCGCAGCCCGCCGACGGCGGCGCCGATCACCGGCGTGCCGCATGCCTGCGCCTCCAGAGCGACCAGCCCGAACGACTCCGACCGGGAAGGAAGGATCACCGCCTCGGCGGCCGCGTAGAAGTCACGCAGCCGCTCGTGGGGTTGGGGCGGGAAGAACACCACGCGGTCGGCCACTCCGAGCTCCGAGGCGAGCGACATGAGCCGGCCCAGGGCCTGTCCACCTGGCACGGCCCCGGTCGGACCGCCCACCACCGCGAGCACGAGATGGCGCGTGAGCCCGGGGGCCCGGGCCGCCGCCTCCGCCACCGCCCGGATGGCCACGTCCGGCCCCTTCAGGGGCTGGAGGCGACCCACGAACAGCAACAGGCGGGCGTTCGGCATGTGGAGGGCGGCCCTGGCCTCCCGCCGGGGCTTCGGTGAGAACAGGGCACCGTCCACCCCGGGTGCCACCACGCGGATCCGCTCGGGATCGGCGTCGTACAGCCGGACCAGCTCCCCAGCCTCGGCGGGCGTCGGAGCCAGGATCCGATCGGAGTGGCGAACCACCCGAAGCTCTCCGCGCACCCTGATCTGCGGCTCGGATCGCTCCCCCGGAGGCGTGGCCGTGTTCTTCACCATGCCGAGCGTGTGGAACGAGGAAACCAGCGGGGCGCCCCAGATCCGCTTCGTCCTGCTCCCAACCCATCCTGAGAGCCAGTAGTGGCTGTGGACCACATCGTAGGGAGAATGCCGGTGCGCCCCGCCGTCTCCCTCCACGGCGGCGTGCGCCAAGACGCCGTCAAGGAAGGACGGCAGGAGGGCGGGAAGATCCTCCTTCCGCACCGGGGCGCAGGGTCCCGCCTGCACCTGGATCAGGCGCGATCCGGGGTCCAGATGCTGGACCGTCGGCAGGTTCTGCCCGTGGCACCGGGTGAAGATGTCGACCTGGACTCCCTGCTCGGCGAGCCTGCGGGCCACCGACAGGATGTACACGTTCATGCCGCCCGCATCGCCGGAACCGGGAGGGTCCTGCGGCGACGTGTGGAGGCTGATCATGGCCACCTTTGGTTGGCGGGCCTTCTTCTGTCTCCTGCGTCGATCGGCCATGTCGCTCCGAGCAATGGTAGTCGGGTCCTTGCAATTGCAATGAGCGGGACCCTGGGACCAGCGGCCCCGAAATGGAAGAACCCGCCCCGAGGGGCGGGTCTTCCCGAATCCGGCCGATGCGAGAGTTATCCGACCTTGCGGACCGCGGCCTTTCCGGCCTCGGCCGTGGACCCGGCCGCCTTGCGAACGCTGGTCGCGGCCTTCTGGAACTGCTTGCCGACAGCCTCGACCTGCTGGCGGGCCACCTTGGTCTGCTCGGCGGCCCGCTTCGTGTACACCGAGCGGCGGATGCTCTTCACCAGCTTCTCGCCCCGCTCCGCCAGGTCCTGGTAGGCCTTGGCGGCGGACTTGCGCCGGGCGTGGGCCGTCTTCAACGCCTTCTCCGAGATCTCCTTCGACTTCTCGAAGGCCACCTTGGTCGCGCCCAGCGGGACGTACACGTAGTAGTCCAGGAACGCCTTCCGCGGGTCGTAGGTCTTGGTGTTCGCCATCTTCCCTACCTCCTCTCCTGTGCCCCGTTCGGGTTGGTGGCGGGGGAACGGGTGGGAGCCGGGTGAGGGCTGGAACCAGCCTTCGACACCGTTCCCCCGCCAGCTCGCCGGCTCCGGCCGGTCCCGGCGGTCCGGCGGGTCGCGCCCACCCTCGCCGCCTTCGCCGATCCCGTCGCCACGTTCTTCCTGCGGGCCCCGCCCGGCTCGGAAACCTTCGTGGTCCGCCCCGTCTCCTCCTGGAACGCCCGGTAGATCTGAAGCAGGGCCTGCCTCTGGCTCTCCGTGATCGAGATGTCCGCCATCAACGAGGCCGCCACGTCGGAGGCTGGACGCTCGTCGAGGATCCCGGCCTGGACGTACAGGGTCTCTGCGGAGATCCGAAGCCCCTTCGCGATCGCCTGGAGGATCTCCGCGCTCGGCTTGCGAAGTCCTCGCTCGATCTGCGACAGGTACGGGATGGAGACCCCCGCCAGCCCCGCCGCCTTGCGGAGGGAGAGCTTCGCGCCCAGCCGCTGGTCCCTGATGAATGTGCCGACCTTCAGGACGTTCACGACTCCGACCTTACCACTTTCGTATAACACTTGCAAACGATACGATCAACGGGAGCTAACGCATGCGGCGCGACCCGGCGCGACCCGGCGCCTACCTGGACAGGGTGAAGTCCGCCACCACGCTGCCGACCGGGCGCCCGCCTCCCAGCACATCAGGCCGGGCGAATGCGGCCAGCCGCTCCACCTGGTCGTCGTCCAGCGCGTCGAGGAGCCGCAGGGCCCGGATCAGCGCCGGCCCGGCCGCCCGCGAGCCGCCGTCGCCCGCCTTCACCGCGAGTCCGACCCCGGCCCCGAGCACGGCGGCGCACACCAACCCTTCCGCCCCCGACTTCACCACCACGTCGGAGGTCTCCGCCATCACGGCCGTGTCGGCGCGGTTTCGCCCGGCGACCATGTACGGCTCGGCCCTCATGGCGGCGATGGCTCGAGCCGCATGGGGCTCCAGGTCCCCCAGCCGTTCCGGCCTGGCGAGCCCGGCATAGAGCGTGGCCATCGCCACCAGAGACAGGCCGTGGACCGGAGCGCCGCATCCGTCGACGCCAACGTGGACACCGCGCAGGCCGGTGGCCCGCAGCACCGCTTGCAGGACCTTCGCCTGGTAGGGATGGTCGGGATCCAGGTAGGACTCGAGCGGCAACCCCTGCGCCACGCAGGCCGCCAGCATGCCCGCGTGTTTGCCCGAGCAGTCGCTGTTGACGGCAAGGGGGTCGGGCGAGGCGACCATGGTGGCTTCGTCCAATGGTCGCCTCGCGGGGCACCGCAGCGAGGACTCCGGCACGCCGGCCCGACGCAGGAGGGAGCGGACCGCCTCCACGTGGACGGGCTCCGCGTTGTGGGAGCCGCACATGACGGCCACCTCCCGGTCGGAGAACTCGAAGGGGGCGAGCGAAAGCGACACCGCGGCCTGGAGAGGCTTCATGGAGGACCGGGCGAACAGGAGCCGCTCGGGATCGCCGGCCCACGCCATCATCCGGCCGTTCGCGGCCACGGCCACGACGTCCCCGGCATGCACGGACTCCTCGAGGCCGGAGCGGACGACTCGGGCGATGGGCACGGACGGCATCGAACCGGGAACATACGGCCTGGGGACCGCGGGGTCGAATGGCTCCTGCCGGCCGGATCAGCCGGGACGACTCCGGTGTCGGCCTCTGCGGTCCGATCAGACCTCGGTGGGAATGGCCGACGGATCCTCTCGGTACCGGCGCTTCAGCTCCTCCTGGAGCTGGTCGTGGACCCGGAGCACGGCCACCCGGTCCACCGAGATCGATCGTTCCTGTTCCGCCAGGGCTTCGAGGGCTCGCTCCAGGGCGGCGTCGTCGAGCGTGTCCAGCTCCGACACGAGCGGCCCTCCGGTTGCGGCGTCCGCGATCCCCTCGGCCTCCTCCATGTCCTCCGCGGACGGCCCCAGGGACAACGCCTCGCCCCTGCCGGGACCGCGAGGAGGCCCCTCAGAGAGCACGGAGGTGAGCCGCTCCACCAGCGGGGCCTGGCTTTCACCCGATGCCCGCCGGTCCCGTTCCGCCCGCAGGATGTCCTGGCGGACCTGCACCAGCCGGCGCAGGTACGATTGGAACTCCCGTTCGGCGAG
This sequence comes from Actinomycetota bacterium, assembly GCA_036395815.1. Lineage (GTDB taxonomy): Bacteria > Actinomycetota > UBA4738 > UBA4738 > UBA4738 > DASWCX01. Next base: position 17,568 of record DASWCX010000375.1, read on the forward strand.
CGCCTCGTCCCGACGGAGGTGCACCTCTTCCACCGTGAGGCTCCCCAGCTCCTGCACGAATTCGGGGGCCACCACGCGCTCGGTCCGCGACCCCTTCCCCGTGTTCGCTTCGGCCATCGGTTCCTCCAGGGTCCGATCCTCGTCCGTTCCAGACTACCCGGGCGGTCAACCCATGCGGGCCGGTCCCTTCGGATCAGCCGCAGGCCGCCCGAAGGAGGTTGTAGGGGTCGACCGCCCCGCCCCCTCCCGGGTGGTACTCGAAATGGAGGTGGTACGGACCGCCCGCGGCATCGCCCGTGTTCCCGACGTGCCCGATCATCGTCCCGGCCCCCACCGTCGTGCCACTGCCCACGCCCGCGTAGCTCGACAGGTGGGCGTAGTAGGTGTAGTCGCCGTTCGCCGCGTACACGAGCGCGCTGATCCCTCCGAGCGAGTTGGAATCCTCCACGAAGCGGCCTGGCTGGGCAGCGTAGATCGGCGTGCCGAGGGGCGCCATCATGTCGATGCCCTGGTGTGTCCGGCCCCCGGGCCGTGGCGCCCCGAACGAGTCGACGAAGCTCCGAGGCTGGCCGACCGGGCAGGCCTGGAGGACCCCGCCGGGCCTGACCGGCGGTCCGGCCGAGGCCGCCGCGTGCTCGGCGGCAAGCTTCTTCTGGAGCGAGGCCAGCTCGGCCTGGGCTCGAGTCATGGCGGACGCGATGGCCGACTTCTCGTTTCCCAGCGAGGCCACCGTGGCCGCCTCCTCCCGGGAGAGCTTCTCGAGATCTCGCTGGGCCCGGCGGAGCCGCTCGCCGGTCACCCGGGCCTGGAGCAGCAGGTCGGTGTCGCCCTGGGTCACCCGGCCGAGGAACTCCACGCGGTCGGAGAACTGGCTGAACGAATCCGACGTCAGCAGGAGCTCCACCGTGTCGGCACCCCCGGACTCGTAGGCATCCCTGGCCCGCGTGGAGAGCCGGCCCTGGATGCCGAGCATCCGGGATCGGAGCCGCTGGATGTCGGCTCGGGCCGCGTCGGCCTTCGCTTCGGTCAGGGCCAGGTGGGTCTGCGCGTCGGCGTAGCTCCCGGCCAGCCGGTCCAGCTCGGACTGGAGCGACGCGAGCTTCGCCCGAGTGGCCTTGACGTCACCTGCGGTGTCGGCCCGGGAGGGGAACGAGGCGAGGAGCGCCATCAGCAGCGATGCCACCACGATCAGCGGGACGCGTCCCCTCCGTGCTGTCAACGGCGTTCCTCCTCCGCGCCGAACCGACCGCCCCCTCGTCCGGTGGCCGGGCAAAGCGGGAGGAACCTACCTGGGTGGCCTTCGGACCGTCAATCGGCTCCTCGAACGCGTGTTCATCATCGTGCGCCGGCCGCCGGACCCTGGTAGGGCCATCCGAGGTGTGGTACAACCGGGCCGTTCGGCCTCACAGCCGGGCGCGAGAGGGGAGATCACCATGGGGGACGACGCCGACGACGGGCTCGGGCCGCCATCCGAGGACGACGCCGGCGAGGATCTGGCACCTCCGGACGACGATGCCGACACCACCGGATGGTCGGCGTTCTGGCCGTCCGGGCCGCCCGGAGGCGCGGAGGGCACTCCCCCCAACGCCGGCCTGGCCGGCGACGTGGCCACCCCGAGCGCATGGCCGGCTTCGACCGCTCCGATCGAGGAGGTTCCTCCGCCGCCCCCTCCGGGCAGGCGCCGGGCCGTCGCGATCGTCGCCGTGGCCGTCGCGCTCGCGCTCGCCGGTGGCGTCGGGGCCGTGATCGCGTTGAGCCGCGGATCGTCGAAGGCCCCTCCGGCGGCCGCGCCGACCGCCGCTCCATCCCCGAGCCTGCTTCCCCCGGCCGGCCTGACCGCCTCGGCCGAGCCGTTCTCCGTCACCTTGAGCTGGTCGCAGCCCCCCGGCGGGGCGGCCATCGATACGTATCTGATCTACCGGAACGACAGCCCGGTCGACGAGGTCGCCGTGGGGACCACCACCTACAGCGACAAGGGCGTGACCCCGGGGAAGAAGTACACCTACGAGCTCAAGGCGAAGGGAGGAACGCTGGAGACCGAGTTCGTCTCGGTTTCCGTGACCACGCCCAAGCCCCCGGTCGAGGACGCCAGGCTGGCCGGCGACTTCAACGTCAATTTCACCATCACGTCCTCCACCGGCTTCCAGACCGTGGACCCGCATTTCACCGCCGGGTGGCACTTCAAGCCGAAGTGCAAGACCGGGGCGTGCGCGGTGACGTGGTCGGACCTGTCCGAGGACTCGCTGAAGGCGGCGCTGAAGCGCAAGGGCGCCACGTACACGGGGAGCGACAGCGGTCTGTTCTTCGCCACGTGCGGCAGCCACCAGGCCACCTCCGACCTGACGATCGACTTCAAGGTCACCAAGGCGAAGGGGATCGACGGCCAATGGCTGGCCACCAGGATCGAGGGAACGGTGACGCACTTCGCCTCGGCCCAGCTCGGATGCGTCAGCTCGAGCGCCACGATGAAGGTCGCCGGCACGTTGCTGAGCTGACCGGGATCGAGTGCGCGACCTCACAACCCCAGCGACCGCCCGATGATCTCCTTCATCACCTCGGTGGTGCCGCCCCCGATGGGACCGAGCCTGGAGTCCCGCCAGGCCCGCTGCACCGGGTACTCCATCATGTAGCCGTACCCGCCGTGCACCTGGAGCGCCTCGTCGGCGACCCTCCAGTCGAGCTCCGTGGCGTACCACTTCGCCATGGAGACCTCTCGATCGGCGTCCTCGCCGGCCACGATCTTGCGGAGCGCGTGGTAGGTGAGGGAGCGCGCCGCGGCGATCTCGGTGGCCATGTCGGCGAACCGGTGCCGCCACACCTGGAACCTGCCCAGGGGACGGCCGAACGCCATCCGCTCGCGCGCGTAGCCCATGGCCATCTCGAGCGTTCGCTCCGCCGCGGCCACCGCCGCCAGCGCCATCACGCACCGCTCCCACTGGAAGTTCCGCATGATCTGGTAGAAACCCTCGTTCATCCCGCCGAGCAGCGCGTCGGCCGGAAGCGGGCAGTCCTCGAACGCCAGCTCGCCGGTGTGGGAGGTCCGCCAGCCCACGGTGTCCACCCTCCGGGCCGAGAACCCCGGCGACCCCGCCTCCACCACGAACAGCGAGATCCCCCGGTGCCCCGCTTCCGGGTCGGTCTTCGCCGCCACCACCACCACGTCCGCGACGGGACCGTTCGTGATGAACGTCTTCGAACCGGACAGGACCCAGCCGCCGCCGGCGGGGGTGGCCGTGGTCCGGATCGCGCCGACGTCGCTCCCCGCCCCGGGCTCGGTCACCGCCAGCGCAGCGATCAGCCTCCCCTCCACCGCTGGGACCAGCCAGCGCCGGCGTTGCCCCTCCGTGCCGAACCGGTAGAGGTAATACGAGCCCAGGTCCTTGTGCGCACCCAGGGCCGCGGCCACCCCGCCCGACCCGCAGCGAACCAGCTCCTCGGTGATCACCGCGTCGGCCACCAGGTCGGGGCCGGTGCCTCCGTACTCGGGCTCGTACTTCGCCCCGAACAGCCCGACCTCGCCCGCCTGCGCGAAGACTTCCCGGACCGGGAAGTCGCCGGCGCGCTCCCACTCCTCGGCGTGCGGGGCCAGCGCTCGCTCGATGAACTGCCGCACGTATCCGCGGAGCTCCTCGTGGTCCGGGGTGAACAGCCCGGCCCGGGGGATCGCCGCGCACCTCGGATTGGCCGTTGCCTCGAGCATGCCCTAGAACCCCATGGTCCTGGAGATCACCTCACGCATGATCTCGTCGGTGCCCCCTCCGATGCGCAGCAGACGGGCGTCCCGCCATGCGCGTTCGATCCCGGTCTCCGTGGCGTATCCGTAGCCCCCAAAGATCTGGAGGCACTCGTTCATCACCCGATTCACCACCAGGCCCGAGTACAGCTTGACCATCGAGATCTCCCTCACCGGGTACTCGCCGCGCTCCCACGCCAGCGCGGCGTCGTACACGAGCTGGCGGGCCGCCTCGAGCTCGGTGGCCATGGTGGCGAACTTGTGCCGGTTGACCTGGAACCTGCCGATGGGCCGGCCGAAGGCCCGGCGCTCCTTCGCGTACTCGAGGGTCCGCTCCCACACGAGCCAGGCGCCGGCCACCGAGCCGGCCGCCCCGACCAGCCGTTCGCCCTGCAGCTCCCACATGATCTCGACGAACCCGCGTCCCTCCTCACCCAAGCGCGCTGTGGCCGGGACCCGCACGTCGTCCAGCACCAGCTCCGCGGTGTCGGACGATCTCATGCCCAGCTTGTCCAGCTCGCGCGACACCGCGAAGCCGGGAAGGTCCGTGTCCACCAGGAACAGCGAGAAGCCCTCGTGCCCGGCGCCCCGATCGGTCCGGGTCACCAGGAGGCAGAAGTCGGCCCGGGCCCCGTTGGTGATGAACGTCTTCCGGCCGTTGATCACGTAGCCGCCGTCTCCGTCGGGACGGGCCGTCGTCTCGATGCTCGCCACGTCGGATCCGGCGTTCGGCTCGCTGATCCCGAGGCAGACGATCCGCTCACCCTTGATCGCGGGCACCAGGTAGCGCTGCTTCTGCTCATCGGTCCCGAACTTCAGGATCGGCGGGGTGGCCATCTCCGACTGCACCGCCACGGCCATGCCGACCCCGCCCGAGCCGCACCGCGCCATCTCCTCCGCCAACGCGATGGCGTGGCCCCAGTCCCCGCCCTGGCCGCCATATTCGTGCGGGAACCGGAGCCCGAGGAGCCCGAGGTCCCCCATCCGCTTGAACACCCAGTCGGCGAAGTGACCCTCTCGCTCCCATTCGAGCGCGTGAGGAGCGAGCTCGGACTCGACGAACCGGCGCGCCGAGGCGCGAAACGCCTCGTGCTCCTCGGTGAAGAGCGGGTGCAGCATCCTCCCGGAACTATACGTCCGGGTAGGTTGCCGGCTCCCAGCGGTATGCTCGCCGCCGATGGGCGAGCAGCTCCCCAGGGATTTCCAGCGCGTGCGGCCGCCCCTGGAAGGCGCGCTGGTCCGGTTGCGCGCGGTGGAGGAGTCCGACCTCCGCCGCATCCATGAGATGTTCAACGATCCGGAGGTGCTGCACTTCCTCGAGGTCGTCACCTTCCCCGAGCCGATGGCCGGCACGGTGGAGTGGTGGACGAGCAGCCGCAAGGACCCTTCATCCCTCAACCTGACCATCGAGACGGTGTCCGGAGAGCTCGTTGGGGCGATCGGGCTGAGGGGCGTGAACGGCCGCAGCCGAGCCGCAACCCTCGGCCTGTGGATCGGCAAGCCGTACTGGGACCACGGGTACGGCACCGACGCGGTCAGGACGGTGTGCCGGTTCGCCTTCCGGGAGATGAATCTGCGGCGGGTCGAGCTGCACGTCCACGAGTCCAACCCACGGGGCAAGCGGGCCTACGAGAAGGTGGGGTTCAAAGAGGAGGGCCGCCTCCGCAGGGCCCACTTCTCCGGCGGCCACCCCATCGACTCGATCGTGATGGGCCTGCTCGCGGAGGAGCTGATCGAAGACTGACGGCGTCGTCGCCGGGGCCTACAGGCCGGCCAGCCGCCGGAGCCCGGCCACGTTCGTGAGCACGTAGCGGCGCCCGTCCCTCGCGACCAGCTTGCGCCGCTGCATCTCGGACAGGATCCGGGTGACGTTCTCCCGGCTGCCGCCGCAGAGGCTCGCCAGGTCGGCATGGGTCACCACCGAGGGGATCACCGTGCCGTCGGCGGGCGGGTCGTCCAGGCTGGGGCTCACCAGCTGGAGCAGCCGCTTCGCCACCCGTCCCTTCAGGTCGAGGAACAGCAGGTCTTCGACGAACGACTCGTGCGCCTGGATCTGGCCGGCCAGCGCCGACAGCAGGGCCCGGGTGGCCTCGAAGTGCAGCGACAGGAACTCGACGAAGACCTCACCGCGGGTGACCCATACAGTTGAGTCCTCGACCGCGGCGGCGGTCGCCGTTCGGACCAGCCCCCCCAGGACGCCGAGCTCGCCAAAGAACTGCGGACGGTCGAGGGTCGTGTGCAGCTGGCGGTGCCCGGTGAACGACAGCGAGCTCACCTCGATCCGCCCCTTCCAAAGGAAGTAGACCTCCTCGGACTGATCGCCCTGGTGGAACAGGTACGTCCCGCGCCGGTACTGGCGGAGATGGCCGCGATCGGCCAGATCGGCCACCGGCTTCGCCGGCAAGCCGGCGAGCAGCGCGCTCGAGGCCATCGCTCGGTCGAGCTCTCGATCGATCGCGGCGGTGGTCCCCGGTGGCATCGTCGGACTGTACTTCCTGGGCGGTCTCCGGGAGAAGCGGGAATGCGGCTTCGGTGAAAAAAACAGGACGGGCTCGATGGTCCGAGCCCGTCCGAGGAACCCGTGCGGGAGTTCCTAACCGATCTTCTTCATCCGCTTGAGGACCTTCTTCTTCGTGACCCGCGTGGCGGCAGCCTTACCCGAGGTGCTGGAGGACTTGGCGGCCGGCGCCTTCGGGGCGACCTTCTTCTCGGCCATCTGGTTCACCTCCTCCCCTCGAACTCGGTTGCTGCGGGCTCTCATGGCTTCGGGGGTCATCCTGTTCCGAAGGCGAACGCCATGTTGTGCCGCACGTCACCGGATCATGGGTGACATCCATCACTACGCAGTTGGTGATGCGCGTCACATTCCTCCCGGCGGCTGCCGCGGGCTCAGTCGAGCTCGGGGAGATCCAGCGGATCGGGCCGCGGCGTGCACACCCCGCAGTAGAGCGCGTCCTCGACCACCAGGGCCCTGGTCACATCGGTGGTCTTGAACAGCTCCAGGATGTAAGGGTGGGTCTGCACGTGGTCCTCGCAGACGCCCCGGCCGCAGAAGCGGCAGGTCCCGACGGCCGTGCGCCTGCAGTGCCAGCAGTCCATCCTCAGGTACCCCCCCTGGTTCGTCCGCTCAATGCTGCCACGTCCGTTCCTGCGGCACGGCCGGATTGAGGGTGCCCTTGCGGAAGGCGTCTGCCACCACGCGATCGAATCCCTCGCGGTCCAGACGGAACGCACGCACGCTGGTGCGGGCCACGACCGTGGCCGTTCGGGGCACGTCGAGCAGAAGCGCGATCTCCCCGAAGTAGCCCCCGGGCCCCATGGTGCGGACCGGCGAGCCGTCCTGGATCACCTCCACCTGCCCGGATCCGATGGCATAGAAGGCGTCGCCGATCTCACCCTGCTCCACGATGGCCTCACCGGGGGCGATGGTCTCCCAGGACCCGCGCTCCAGGAGATCGGCCAGCTCGTCGGGCTCGAGGTGGGAGAAGCAGGACAATCCGCGGAGCTCGGCGGCGGCCTGGAGGGTCGGACCGAACTCCGGCCTGGCCACCACCATGTCGGCCAGCAGCCGGTCGAACGAGCCCTTGTCCACCTCGAAGACCTCGGACTCCTCCACCGCGCGAACGGTGGCCGTCCTGGGGCGCCCCTCGAGGAGGGCGAGCTCGCCGAACGACTCGCCCCGGCCCAGCACCCGCAGGGGCCGCTCCCCGCCGTTGTCCGGGTCCTCCTCCACGACCTGGACGACCCCCCGCCGCACCACGTAGAACGCCTCCGGACGCTCGCCCTGCCGCACCACGGGCTGCCCCCGGCCCAGCGTCCTCAACCTCACCCGGCCGGCCAGGTCGGACAGGACCTCGGCCGGCACGTCGGCGAACAGGGGCAGGGCGTCGATGAGATGGGCCGCTTCGACCCGCCACTTCGTCTCGAGCCTGAACTGGATCCGGTGCCCCAGCGCGCGCAGGCGCCGCCCCACGGACCGTGCCGCCGCGATGGCGCCGCGGATCACCGGACCCAGGACGAACAGCCCCAGCGCCACCAGCAGGATCCTGGTGACCAGCCCCCCGTTCCACAGCCGGGACACCAGTCCTCCGAATATCTGCTTCCAGAAGAAGTACGCCGTGTAGAAGGAGAAGATCGTGAAGGCCACGCCGAGGAGCCCGTACCCGGCCAGCCCCACCTCCTGCTTGTTCAGCCTGGTTCGGTGTCGGAGCTTGCGCCACAGGTCGTGGCGGATGAACGCCAGCGACATCGGGCGCAGGTCCGGGACCTGGATCAGATCGGAGAGGATCCAGTAGCCGTCCAGCTCCAGGAGAGGGATGAGGTTCAGGAACAGCACCAGATAGTTCAGGACCACGAACTTGTAGAGAACCTCGGAGATCCCCGCGCCGGGGAACACCCACACGGCGATGGCGGCGGCGCCGGCCAGGATCATCTCGGCGTACGGGCCGGCGAACGACTGGGTGATGCGCTGGCCTCGGTCCATCATCAGGCCGTCGGAGGAATCGACGAAGAAGGCCGGCGAGCCGAAGTAGATCATGAAGCCGGCGCCCTTGATCCTTCGTCCGGCCCGAATGAGCACCAGCGCGTGCCCCAGCTCGTGCATGAAGGTGAGCAGGTAGTTGAGGCCCATGAGGATCAGGAACCCGAGGGCCAGTGACTTCCCCGACAAGCTGAACCGGTGCGAATGCGCGATCGACAGGAACGCCCCGAATCCCACGACGGCGAAGATCAGCCCCAGGAGCGAGATCCATCGGTTGAAGAACCACTTGAGGCCGTGCTCGTAGCCCCACCGCACCAGCCGATCGGCGTTCTTCCAGTCGATCGACAGCTCTCGGCCGAACTGGCGGGCCTTCTGTCGGAACAGGGGCATCGGGTTCATGGCCCTGCCGACCGCCTCGTCCACGTTCAGGAACGGGTGGTCGAGGAAGCTCCCGACCCGAAGCTCGCGGACCAGATCGGCCACCTCCGCCAGCTCCAGGTCGCCGGACTCCTCGAACCGATGGAAGACCAGCTCCTTCACGGTGCGGGTCCCGTCCATGAGCTTCACGAGCTCGGCCTCGCTGGGCGTCAGACGGTAGTGGAGGAGATCGCGCGGGTTCGCGATCATCGCGTAGTCGTTGCCCCACCGGAGCTTGAACTCCTTGATCTCCACGTCGCCGGCGAGCTTCGGCCGGAAGTCCCCTGGATCCACCATGCTGGACAGGTGGGCCCAGAGGCCCTCCTCGTCCTGGGCGGGCGCGTCGAGCTTCGAATCGAGCGCGCCCCAGAGTCCGGGCCGGACCTCGACCGAGCTCACCTCGCGGCCCGCTCTTCGTCCAACCTTCTCTGGACGGTCCGGTAGATCGAGGGTCGGGCGGGAGGCCGGCGCCGGGACCCCAGGAGCCCGCCGAGGAAGCTCCCCGCGAACAGGGCACCGGCGATGGCCACGCCCAGGGTCCCCCAGGAGAGGCCCGTGTCGGCCTTCACCGGCGGGGTGAGCGGGGCGGCCCTGGTCGTGGAGAGGTCGAACCCTCGGGACTGGTAAACGAGCCGCGCTCCGGCGGGAGGGTCGGCCCGAAGCCCCAGCGGCATCGTGAGCGTCAGCCGCTCTCCCTTCGCGATCAGCTCGATGGAGGCCGCGTCCACGCGGAAGAACGTCCCGGTCAGGGTGGCGTGCTCTCCCAGCGCGTTCGGGCCGGCCTCACCGACCAGGACCACGGAATCGTGCGTCGGATCGATCACCAACTGATCGAGCGGCTTGCCGCTGATGGTGAGGTCGACCTCGACCTCGGAGATCTCCTGCCACCCGCCGGAGTGGGTCACGGCGAGCCGGACCTGGACGGTGTTACCCGCCTTCAACGATCCGGAGAGGCTCCCGGACGCCGTGAGCGGTGACGGGCTCGCCGACGCCGCCGCGGCCGGGGTCCCGAGGGCGACCGCCGCCATGAGCCCTAGGAGGCCCAGCCCGGGCAGCCGGGTCGCGAGGTGTCCTCGCCACGCAGCCCCTGGGATCGTCACGGCATCGAGAATCCTGGGGCCTGCCCGTACCGGGCGCAAGGGGTTTCGTATAACGGGTCGGAGTGGTTCGATCGGGCTGGATCCGTTGGCTCACCCTCGCCGCGGCATCGCTGGCGGCGTGCACGGGGGGTTCGGCCCCCGCCGCCTCCCGGTCCTCGACCGTCCCGAGTGCGGCCAGGGGCGGCGTCTTCCGGGCCGCCATCGAGGACCTCCAGTTCACGGACGCCTTCGACCCGACCGGTGAGAGCTCGCGGCTCGGCATGGGTCTCCAGTCGGAACTGCTCCTGCGTACGCTGGTCACGTACCGGCACGTGACGGGCGCCGCGGGTGTAGTCCCGATAGCTGATCTCGCCACCAACACCGGCGAGGTCTCGCCCGACGGGATGAGTTGGACATTCCACCTGAAGGATGGGGTCCGATTCGGCCCACCGGTGAACCGGCCGATCACCTCGGCCGACGTGGAGTGCGCCTTCCGCCGGATCGACACCGCGGCCCTTGAAGCCCAGTACGGCTATCTGTACGACAGATTGATCCAGGGGATGGACGGACCGGTGGAGCGGAAGCCCACCGATGTCTCCGGGATC